>JBQCJS010000678.1:0-3981 GCA_051952485.1 Thermomicrobiales bacterium
CGCTGGCGATCGCGATGTTCGTGAACGAGCCGGAGCTCTATCCGGTGCTGCTCGTCTGGCTCTCCTTCCCGACCGCCTACCGGCTGGTCGAACGGGGCGGCCTGGCGACCACGTCCGCGCAACTGAACGTGATCACGCGGAAGTCCGCGGGACTCCACCTGCGCTTCTGCACGCTGATGAGCCTCGGGCTGATGCTGGCGGTGCTGATGGTGCGCTATCACGCGGCGTAGCCGGGCGAGGCGGATGGCCGTCGGTGGCGAACGTGCCCGCCTCCGGGCATTCCCTGGCGCCACAAGGGCGACGCTTTGCGGCTGTCACGGTCGTATGCGGGTCGGCAATCACGAATGACGGGGCTGGCCTGTTTCCGTCCGAGGTTCTGAAAGGGTTTTCCAGCGCATGAAGAAGGTGATCGCCGCCGTCGCGGCGTTCGGGTTTGTCGCCGGTGCGGTCGTCGCGCTGATCGCCCGGTTCGTGATTCCCTATCGGCCCCGCGTGAATCATCAGGCGTTCGTCCTGCCCCGCAACCACGCCCACCTCGCCGGGTTGCGCATCGCCTATGTCTCCGATACCCACGTCGGCCCGACCTTCACCGCCGACGACCTCCAGGCGATCGCCCGCGACCTCCGGCGGGAGAAGCCGGATATCCTGTTGCTTGGTGGGGATTATGTCTCGCAATCGCCCTACTTCATCGACGAGATCGCGCCAGTGATCGCCGAGATGACCGAGACGCCGCGCTTCGGGACCTGGGCCGTGATCGGCAATCACGACGTCTCGAATGTCCGCAGCCGGGTCGAGCGCATGCTCGCGGATGCCGGCGCGGAGGTGCTCATCAACCGCGCGGCGGAGGTGGTGACCGATCGCGGGCCGCTCTGGCTCGCCGGGATCGACGACCTGATCCTCGGCAACCCCGATCCCGCCGCTGCCTTCGCCGACGTGCCGGCCGATGCTGCCTGCATCTGCCTCTGGCACGAGCCGGACGCCGCCGAGGAGGCCGCCGCCTACGCGCCGTTCCTGATGCTCTCCGGCCATACGCACGGCGGGCAGGTCAGCCTGCCCGGCATCGGGCCGCTGGCCTTGCCGAAGGCCGGCAAACGCTTCGCCTCCGGACGGTTCACGATCGGCGACATGACGCTCTTCGTCTCGAACGGCGTCGGGCTCTACCGGCCGCCGGTGCGGCTCGGGTGTCCGCCAGAACTCGTGATGATCCACCTCGTCGCCTGATCGCCGCTCCCCTTGCACACCTTCCCCGGTGGTGCCATTCTGCCTTGTGGTCGGCGCGGTCCCATCCGCGCCTTCGTGATGTCTTTGCCATGAGGCCCGCCGAGGCCGGGGAGTACGGTCGTGACAGACAAGGGTGAATCGCGGGAGGCGTTGCGCGTCGGGGTAATCGGGTGCGGGGCCGGGCTGTTCCATCTCGAAGGGTACTCGCAAGACCCGCGCGTGAAGATCGTGGCGCTGGCCGGCCTCGACACCGATCGGTGCGCCTCGCTCGCCGAGCGGTTCAACGTGCCGAACGTCTACCGGGACTATCAGGACCTGCTGGCGCAGGACGATATCGATGCCGTCAGCATTGCCGTGCCGAACTTCCTGCACAAGCCGGTGGCGATCGCCGCCCTGGAGGCCGGGAAGCACGTCCTGATCGAGAAGCCCCTGGCCCGCAACGAAGAGGAAGGCCGGGCAATGGTGGAAGCGGCGGAGAAGGCGGGCAAGATCCTCGCCATCTCCTTCCAGCGCCGCTCCCGCCACGATGTGCAGCTCATCCGCGAGCAGGTCCAGAGCGGTGCACTCGGTCGCGTCTACTACTCGAAGGCGTTCTGGATGCGGCGGAGCGGCATCCCGGGCTGGGGCAGCTGGTTCACCTCCAAGGAGGCGGCCGGCGGTGGCCCGCTGATCGACCTCGGCGTGCACGTCCTCGATCTCATCCTCTACGTGCTCGGCAATCCGAAGGTCGCCACCGTCACCGCGACCACCTATGCCGAGATCGGCACGCAGGGCCGGGGCAACTGGGCCGGGCGCAACCAGCAGTTCGTTCCCGAGGGTCACAAGGGGTACGAAGTCGAGGACCTTGCCAGCGCCTTCATCCGCTTCGAGGATGGCGGCACCCTCCTGCTGGAAGCATCGTGGGCGTCCTACGGTGAGATGGAGGACGACTTCGGCATCCAGGTCTACGGCAGCAACGGCGGCGCCCGCCTTCATTCCGTCAAGTACTCCGACACCGACACCGTGCGGATGTGGTCCAGCATCGGCGACACGACGCAGGAGAGCGCCCCAACGATCGTCGCGCGCGGCGGCCACGCCCAGATCACCCGCGGCTTCGTCGATGGCATTCTCGATGGCACGCCGGTCTCCCCGGACGGCACCGAGGGTCTCGACCGCGTGCGCCTGATCGACGCCATCTACCGCTCCGCCGAGCTGGGCCGGGAGATCGCCCTGAGCGAGGCACCGGTGGCGGCAGTCGCGGAATAGGCGCATCGTCTGCCCGTCCGGGCGTTGCGCGTCCTGCCGCGCGGGCATAGCATGACCGCGACATCGTCAGTGACCCTGTCGGTCCATGAGGGATCGACGGAATGCCGGTCTCCGGCGAGAGGAGCATCCATCGCATGGGTAACGAGATCCGCGTGACGGTCTGGAACGAGTTCCGTCACGAGAAGCAGGACGAGCACATCGGCAAGATCTATCCCGATGGTATCCACGGCGCGATTGCCGAGGGGCTGAACGCGATCGACGGCATCACGGCGACCACTGCCACCCTGGACGAGCCGGAGCACGGCCTGACCGATGAGGTGATCGCCAACACCGATGTCTTCGTCTGGTGGGGACACATGGCCCACGGCGAGGTCGATGACGCGATCGTCGCCAAGGTGCAGCAGCGCGTCCTGGAGGGCGCGGGCATCATCGTCCTGCACTCCGGGCATTTCTCGAAGATCTTCAAGCGCCTGATGGGCACCAGTTGCAACCTGAAGTGGCGCGAGGCGGACGAGAAGGAACGGCTCTGGGTCGTCTCCCCGGGTCACCCGATCGTGCAGGGCATCGGCCAGTACATCGAGCTCGAGCAGGAGGAGATGTACGGGGAGTTCTTCGACATCCCGCAGCCGGACGAGCTGGTCTTCGTGAGCTGGTTCCAGGGTGGCGAGATCTTCCGCTCCGGCGCGGCCTACTACCGGGGCGCGGGCAAGGTCTTCTACTTCCGCCCGGGCCACGAGACGTATGCGACCTACTACAACGAGCAGATCCGCACCGTGATCGGCAACGCGGTGAAGTGGGCGGCGCCGGTGTCCCGCGCCGACGAGATCTACTTCGGCAATGCCGACCCGATCGAGGACCTGCCGTGGTACGACCGCAAGCACGCCGTCACCGAGCAGTTCGGAGACGCCACGCTCGCATAGTCCGTCTGGTACGACGACAGTGGCCCGGCGCGGGAATTTCCCCGCGCCGGGCCGCTGTCGTTTCCTGCGCTCAACGCGGACAGCACACCTCGACCAGGATGCCGCTGGGGTCCGTCACGTAGAACATCGTGCCCCGATGGAGGCGGCTGATCTCGCCAGGCTCGTACCCCGCGCTGGTGAGCGACGCGTGCATCGCTTCGACGGTGGCCTCCGGCACGTAGAATCCGACGTGGAAACTGCCGGGATACGCGGCAGGGTCATCCTCCTTCAGCGGCATGAGCGTGAGGACGAATCCCGCGCTGTTGTCGAGGATCGAGAGGGCATCGTGCGGACGCCCGCAGGTGAACCCGAGGTGGGTGCAGAAGAAGGCGCGCGTCGCCGGAACGTCCCGGACTGCGAGATTGAGATGATTGATGGTGATCGGTACGGACATGGCCGGGGTCTCCTCATGGGTCCGGTGGACCCGGAGGTGGCGGCGCCGGTCCCGATGAGGGCGCGCCGAGTGGCCGAACGCACGCGGAACCCACCTGGACGAGGCAAGCACCAACCTTCGGACTGAACCGGATTGCTTGCGTCGCCATGGGTCATCGCGGCA
>JBQCJS010000679.1:0-2484 GCA_051952485.1 Thermomicrobiales bacterium
CGGGAGTGGAGCCTTCGCTGCCATGCGAACAGCCGTCCAGCGCCGGTACGAACCGTTCGTGGTCGTGGGGTTCGGACTGGGGAGCGACGAGGGCGATGCCGCCGCCCGCGACGACTACCCGCTGCTGGTGGCACGTCCGGCGGTGGAGGGTGCCGACGCGGCGGCGTGGCTCTGCGAAGGAACGACCTGCCTGCCGCCCGTCACGACCGTGGCCGACCTGGCGTCCCTGCTCGATGGCGTCGCGATGTGATGCACCGGCGCAGGAGCATTGTGCGTCCAGCCCAGATCGGAGCTTCCCCCGAAGCAACCACCGTGTTCGCGGAGATGCGGCCATGGTGGCCGCATTCAACGCTTGGTGCGACGCATAAGTGGGTGGGAGGGCGCGGAGGTCACGGCCCAAGCCGCGTCGCGCCCGTGGGGCCTGAATCAACCAGGGCCGCCATGAAGGCGGCCCCCACAAACAACCGAGTTCCGTCCTCGCCAGATGTGCATCACACCCTGACAGCAATGGCCACCGCCCGCAGCAACCGCGACAAGGGCCGTCTTGCGAACAGAGGAGGCGAGCTCGCGGTACGCTCCCCTACCCGAGATAGGCGAGCAGGATCGCAACGAGGATGACCACCGCGAGCACGCCCGCCAGCACCAGGAACCGCCGCGACATGCCCGCGAAGGCCGGAATCTCCGGCGTCTCGACGGTCGCAGACGGTTCGCCATCGACCGGAGCCCCCTCCCGCAGGAATGGCGGCAGCGGCAACGGGGCCGTTCCCGCAGGGGCTCTCTCGACCACGGCGGCGCTCGTCACGCCCGGTTCCGGCCGCTCCGGAAGGTCGCGTTTCCCCAATCCCACCAGCCACTCTGGCAGATCGCTCAGGTCGATCAGCGTGGACGGGTCGATCGGTGACGTATCCGGTGGTGGCAGGTCTTTCGGACTCCGCGACGCACGTTCGGTTTCAGCACCCTGCCGTTAGTCGGGCGCGTCCCCGGCCACCGGGCCGGTCGCCTCGGCGGACTCGGGCGGAGGCGATGGCTCCGGGACCGGCATGCCCCGCCATGCGGGCGGTCGCCGCAGCCAGTCCGGCATCGCGTCGGACAGCCCGCCGTCCGGGATGACCGGGGCCGGTTCCCCTCCGTCAGGCGGGCGCGTTCCCGTCTCGTCACTCATGCTGCATCACCGCTCCCGCCACGGCGGGGCCGGCCCAGCTCGTCGCTGTCCAGCCAGATCGTGACCGGCCCGTCGTTCAGCAGGGACACCTGCATGTGCGCCCCGAAGACGCCATATGCGACGGGCACCCCCAGCGCCGTGAGGGCATCGCCGAACCGCGTCACCATCGGCTCGGCGGTCGCGGGGCCGGCCGCGCCCACGAAGCTCGGACGCCGCCCCTTGCGCACGTCGGCGTAGAGCGTGAACTGCGAGACCACCAGCGCGCCCGCCTCGGGCACGTCGTCCGCCAGCAGGTCGAGCAGGGACCGGTTCATCTTCCCCTCGGCGTCCTCGAAGATGCGGAGATTGGCGATCTTTCCGGCGAGCAGGTCGATCTCGGCCTGGCCGTCACCCTCCGCGATCCCGAGCAGCAGGAGCAGCCCCGGCCCGATCGCACCGGATACCTCGCCATCGACGGTCACGCTCGCGTGGGAGACTCGTTGCAGGAGCACCCTCATGCCAGCTCCTCCTGCGGCAGTGGTACGATGGTCGCGGTCGCCAGCGCGGCGATGCCCTCCTCGCGCCCCACGAACCCCATCCGCTCGTTGGTCGTCGCCTTCAGGCTGATGTCCGCCTGCGGGATGCCGGTCGCCTCCGCAATGGCGGCGCGCATCCGGTCCGCATGGGGATTCACCCTAGGCGCCTCGGCGATCACGGTCGCATCGATATGCACCGGCTCCCAGCCCGCCTCCCGCACGAGCCGCGTCGATTCCCGGAGCAGCACCCGGCTGTCGAGGTCCAGCCAGCGCGGATCGCCGGGGGGAAAATGCTTCCCGATATCGCCGAGCACCGCCGCCCCGAGCAGGGCATCGGCGATCGCATGGAGCAGCACATCGGCATCGGAATGCCCGTCCAGGCCCCGGTCGAACGCCAGTTCCACTCCGCCGAGCATCATCCGCCTGCCTTCGGCGAAGCGGTGCACGTCGTAGCCGATCCCGGTTCGCGGAAAGCGGCGTCCCATCACGATTCCTCCACCCGGCGCGCGTCCAGCAGTGCCTCGATCAGCATCAGGTCCTCCGGCAGCGTCACCTTGAGGTTCGTCCGGGGACCGGGCACGATCCGCACCGGCCTGCCCAACGCCTCGAACATCGACGCGTCATCGGTGAACTCGTCCTCGTGGCCGGAGGTGCGAACGAGCGCCTCCCGGTAGTCCGACAGCCGGAATCCCTGCGGGGTCTGCGCCGCCCACATTCCGGCCCGGGGGACCGTTGCCTCGATCGTGCCATCCGCCACCCGCTTCAGGGTATCCGCCACGGGCGTCGCGAGGATCGCCGCGCCGGTGC
>JBQCJS010000680.1:0-8080 GCA_051952485.1 Thermomicrobiales bacterium
GCTCCAGGATCGGGTGCCGGTGTTGCTGGACGGCGCGCACAATGCCGAGAAGGTGGCGGCGCTGGCGCTGGATGTGCCGGCATTCCTGCCCGCGGTGGGCGGCAAGCGGATCGCCGTGCTCGGCGCACTCGAAGCCAAGCAGGCGGACGAGATGATCGCCAGCCTCGTGCCGGTGATCGACGCCATTGTCGCGACCTCGCCGCATGTGCTGGCGAAGGAGGCGCGAGAAGCCGACTCGATCGCCGAGACCGCGCGCCGGGTCGGGTTCCATGGCCAGGTCACGATCGAGCCGGAGCCCGAGCGGGCCATCGCTGCCGCGCTTGCCATGGCGGGGCCAAACGATGCCATACTGGTGACCGGGTCCCTCTACCTTATCGGCAATGTGCGGGGCAAGTGGTTCGGTGAGGAGGCAATCGTGCTCCAGCAGACGCCGTGGCCAGCCATCCCCGTCATCGATCGCATCGACGAGCCGTGATAGCGCCCGCGTTCGGGATAGTGCCGTGACCGCGACCTCATCTGGCGCCGATGGCGCCGCCATTCCCCAGACAGCCGCTCCCCTCGTGGATGGCGCCGGCGCATCCGGACCGCGCCCGCCCACGCCGATGGCCCCCAGTGTGGCACTCGCCCGGGTGGTCTTCGACCTCACGCAGCGGCTGGGCCAGTTCCAGACCGCCGAGGCGCTCCTGGACACCGTGGCCGATGAGATGGCCAGGCTCGTCCCCAACGACCGCCTCGCCATCGTCCTCTTTCGGGGCGACGGCAGCGATCGCCAGGTGAACCGTCGCTTCGCTCGCGGGGATTCGCTCGATTTCCGGTCCGGACATCCGTCCGATCTTCCGGAAGGGCCACGGCTCTCCGCGTTGACGGAACCCCTGCTCTACACGATCGAACCGCACGGCCCGTTCGTGGGCGACCCCGACCGTTGGGCATCGGGTTTCCGGCAGGCGGCGGTTGCTCCCCTGAAGGCGGGTGACGAGCAGATCGGCCTCTTCACGCTGATGAGCAAGCAGGCGGACGCCTTCGACGAGTCCGATCTCTGGATCCTGTCGTCGCTCGCCGCCGCACTCGCCATGATGCTGGCCGCGACCGACCTGCGTGTGCAGGCGGAACAGGGGCAGCGGGAGGCGGAATTCCTGGCCTCGCTCGGCGCCGAGGCGACGGCCACGCGCAGCGAGCAGGCCCTGTTCGCGCTGGTGACGAGGCGGCTCAACGAGGCCTTCGATTGCACCATCGGCCTCTATCGCCAGCGGGCCGATGGGCTTCATCTCGATGCCATCGAGGTCGCGTCCAGCCTCGATCCGCGTGTGGTGCGGGTCCTCGCCATGACGTTGCTCGAACTCACCGAGAGCCCGGTGTGGATGGCGCTCGGCGTCCCGCCGGTGGACACCCCGATCGTGATCGAGGTCGGCCCGGAGGAGGTTCCCGGCGTCAATCCGCTCCTGCTGGAGGAGATGCGCCGCCGGGATGTCCATGCGCTGCTGGCAATGCCGATCGTCTGGGATGGGGAACCCCTCGGCGTGATCGGCGTGTCCCAGAACCTCCGGCATCCTGGCGCACCAGGTATCCCCTGGGACCGGCAGGCCGATGTCCTGCGGCGGGTTGCGGATACCATCGCCCCGGTGCTGGCGAACCTCACCCTGCACGAGAGCCTGACACGCGCGCTGAACGAGAGCGAACTCCTGCGCAGCATCCTGAGCGACACCACGCGCCAGCACGATCCTGCGGAGGGACTCGATGTGCTGGCCCGGGCCGCGCACCTGCTCTATAGCGCGGACTACGTCGCCGTGGGCCGGGCCGTGGGGCAGCGGTTCGATTGGCGGGTGCAGGTGGGATCGCGCTTCCCGGCGATATCGCGGGAGACGGCGATCTCCCCACGCCTCCAGGCGGCGATCGACGGCCAGGTGCCGGTCCTGGTCCGCAACTTTCCCCACGATCCCCCGGTGGACCAGCCGGAGCTCTATCCAATCCACCAGACGGAAGGACTCCTCGCCTCCCTGACGATCCCGTTCGAGATCGAGGACGGCGGACGGGGTGTGCTGCTGGTGGGGCATCGGCGGCCCCATCAGTTCGATGCGGCCGATATTCGGTTCGCACGCTCGCTGGGGGCGGCAGTCGCCGCGCGCCTGCTCTCGGACGCCTGATCCCGAATCCGGCCGAGTGCCTGGCGTACCGGCCCGACCGGGTCAGCGCCCATGTCCCCGCGCCCCTCCGGCAACCGGGAATTCGTGCGTCGACGATCATGGGCGCAGCCGCAGGATACTCGCCTGGTTTCTGCAATCAGGAGGGTCGGACACGACGAGGCGGCACCCCGGATGAGGATGCCGCCCACCTGTGCGTGCCCGATGGCGGGGATGGATCAGTCCGTGGTCGTCTGCCGGTACATCACGATCCCGACGATCGCGACGATGACCCCGGCGATCATGAGCACCAGCGACAGGTCCGACTGGGTCTTGTCCGTCTCCCACTGCGACTCGACGATCCCGTAGAACGTCAGGCCGACCGAGGCGGCAACGAGGCCCGCCGCCGTGAGGATACGTGATAGTTGCAGCATGATCTGGATTCTCCCCTGAACGGACGCGCGCATCCACCCCACGAGTGTGACTCACCGTAGCGTACCGAATCCGGCGGAAGGCGTCGAGGGCTTCGGCGCGGCTGGCGCACGGGTGCCCGTTCTCCGGAAACGCCAGGGGCGGGATGGAATGCTCCATCCCACCTCTGGTTGCGGATCGTGCGGGGGATCAGGCGACCGTGATGGAGGTCGCGGCGCCCGCCGCCGACTGCAGGCCGCCGCCCGCGGCCGGAAGGCTGCTGAAGACGGCGTAGGTGCCGGCCTCGAGCGTGCCGCCGATGTAGGACGTCGCGTTCGGCGACAGCGCGCCGGAACCGGCCACGACGAGCCCGTTCACCGTGCCACCGGAGGACAGGGCCGCCGCGATGGCGACCGGGTCGATCGCGGTATCGACTTCCTTGACCAGCACGACATCCATCACCTCGCTGGAGGTGTTGGTGACCTTCCAGATGGCCTGGGAGGTGGTCGGCTCGGAAGCGAGCGAGATGCCATCGGCCGCGAGGGTGATGGTGTTGTCGCTCGGGCGGCTCTCGACGACCGGGGACGCCTCGGCAACGGGGGACGCCTCCGGCGTGCCCGTGTCCTCAGCCGGCTCCGGGGCGGAGACGCTGATCACCTGCGCGGACTGGTTGCTGCCCGGGTTCGAGCTGAACGCGACCCAGCGGCCGGCCTTCAGCGTGACGATGGTCTGGGTGGTGTAGCCCGGCGCGGCGAACGCGCCACCGGCGAAGAGGGCGGCATCGGTCGCGAACCACTCGGGCAGCGTGCCGCCCTCACCCTTGAACGCCGTCGAGAGCACCGACGTGAAGTCCCCGACGCTCACATCCTCGGGCAGCATCACGAAGTTGACGTTGGCGATGTTGTTCGGGGTGGCGTTCACCAGCTCGATGACCGTGTCACCCTCGAGGAGGCCAGCCGACGGCGTGGCGATGTTGTAGACGCCATCGTTCGCGGTAACGGTGATGGTCTGCAGGTCCGGGGCGATGCTCACCGGCGCCGCTGGCGTGGCGGCCGGGGTCGCATCCTGCGCGGCGACGAGACGACCGAAGGACGTGGTGGAAGCGGCTGCTACCGTCGCCACACTGCCCGCAACTGCTGCGCGCAGCATGAACTGGCGTCGATCGTAGACTCGAGTCATGCGTTCACTCCTCGGGGATGAGCCCCGTGCACACCCTTCCAGCCTGGAAGGGCCTTCCCATGCCGAGCGCACGCTGAACCCGCGCCCGGATAGCATCCCCTATGGTATCGCATGTCCATTGCCAGCGACGACACAGACTGCGTCAAGGAGGCAGTTCACGGTTCAGGCTGCCATCGATTGGCAATGGGCCGGCCTACCGGCGAAGCCGCCGGCCGGTTCGTCCGCCTCATCGTCGTCGGCGGGAAGCCGTCGATCGCTGGCGGCTCGCCCGGCATGAGGCCCGTCCCAACCCTTGGATCGCCCGCCTCCCGGCGCCGGTGATGCGTCCTGGCGCTGCGTCAACGCGCGGGGGCGGCGGCCCGATCGGCCGATGGTGGCGACCCGGCTTCCGGGACCGCGATGAGATCGGCGTCGCTATCCCGGACGGTGCCGAACCGCGCGCGCATCATCCAGATGCCGGCGGCGGAGAGCGACCCGACCACGAAGAAGATCGCCCACGGCACCATCGCCAGGCCGGGCCGCGTTCCGAGGTCGTAGAGCGTGCCGCCCAGCAGGTTCCCGAGTCCGCCGCCGATGGCGAGGGAGAGGGAGGCGACGCCGAAGTAGGCGCCGCGCGCGGCCGGCTTCGCCAGGTTCGCCGTCACGGTCTCCTGGCCGGGGCGGGCGAGCACGGCGCCAAGCGAGAAGACCGCCGAGGCCATCAGCAAGCCCGGTGTGTTCGTTGAGAACCCGACCAGCAGGAGGCCGCTCGCCAGCACCAGCAATCCCGCCACCAGCAACGCAACCGGGGTGAACCAGCGCTCCAGCACACGCGGCAGCACGTAGCCCAGCCCGATGGTGATCGCGGTGTTGACTGCATAGAGCCAGGAGACGGACGCATCGGTGCCGGTGATGTCCGCGGCGAACAGCACGATGGTGAGTCCGAATTGCGACGAGGCGAACCAGTAGCCGGTGAGCAGGAGCAGGAAGAGCATGAAATCCCGATCCCGGAAGACCGCGCGGAGTCCGGTCGAGGAGCCGGCGGCCTCCGCCCCGTCGACCGTCTCCAGGCGGGTCGGCGTGGCGGTAGAGACGGAGAGGTTCGGCATGATCGCCGTCATGACGAGGCAGATGATGACGTATGCCGAGGCGGCGGCGATGCAGACGATCCGGAAGTCGGCCCGGATGAGCAACGCCCCGAGTTGCGTGCCGACCGTGGTGCCGACACCGGAGATGACGCCGAGGGTGGAGAAGAGGCGTTGCCGGGTCTCGGGAAGGGAGAGGGCCGCGACGGCGGCGGCCTTGGGCGCCTCGAACATGGAGCCACCGAAGCCGGCGAGGATCGCCGCCAGCAGCACCGGCCAGAAGTGGCTGGCGTAGGCCATCGCGAAGAAGCCACTCGCGCGGACCAGCATGCCGGTCGCGATGATCGGTTTCGGCCCGATGCGATCCGCGAGGACGCCGAAGAAGGCGGTCATCCCCTGCTGCGTGAGCTGGCGGACTGCGAGCACGAGGCCGACCGTCCCCGCCGCCCAGCCAAGATGATCGACATAATGAACGGCGACGAGGGGGATGACCAGGAAGAACCCGCCCCACGAGAGGAAGGTGCTGATCATCACGGCGGTGAGGCCGTTCCGCCGCTGGCGCGCGGTCAGGCGGTCGGGTGGGATGGTGGCGGGCAGCGGCAGCGCGTGGGCGAATCGGGCGTTCATGCAGGGGCGCCTTCGGGAGCGGAAGCGATCCCGCAGTCGGGAGAGGATGGCCGGTCGATGCCGGAATTGTCGGTGGCGGTCCCGGTTCTGGCAATCGCATGGCCAGGGGGACGCCGGGCGCATGGCCGCTGCGGGCTACACTGGCGACGGCATGGGCTGGCATGACGCCGCCTGCTTCCGGGTGGGTCCGGGACGCCGTTTCGCTGTTGACGCTGGATGCAGGGGAGCATCGACCAGGACCATGCAGTACGATCCGCAATCCATCTTCTCCGCGATCGATCTCTTCGGCGTCTTCGTGGGCGGCGTCACCGGGGCGCTGGTGGGGCGGCGCCTCCGCTACGACATCACCGGCCTGTGGGGCCTCGCGCTCGTGAGTGGACTCGGCGGGGGCCTGATCCGCGACACCTTCCTGCAGGACGGGCCGCCGCTGGCGCTGATCGAGCCGACCTACCTGCCGACCGTGCTGGTGGCCGCCCTCGCGGTGGCGGTCTACGGCCCGCGCCTCGGGTCGCTGCGGCGCACGATCACCGCAGCCGACGCGCTGGCGCTGGCGAGCTTCACGGTCGCCGGGTGCCTGCGGTCGTTCGATGCGGGCCTGGGGATCTGGCCGGCGATCCTGCTGGGCGTGATCACGGCGGTCGGCGACGGGGTGATCCGCGACATCCTGACCGGTGACACGCCGATGGTCTTCCGGAAGGGCGAACTCTACGCGCTGGCGGCGCTGGGCGGGTGCCTCGTGGTCGTGATCTGCCGGGAACTCGGCTCGCCCCGCACCATCACCAGCCTGGCCGGCATGGGGACAGTGCTGCTCCTGCGATTCGGCTCGCTGCGCTGGGGCTGGACCTCCTGGGTGCCGCGCTGACCGACCCCGCGCCACCTGAGACGGTCAGGCGTCGCGCGGGGCGGCGGGCCGGATCAGGAGCTCGATCTCCTCGTCGTGGATCTCGAAGACCCACCCTCCCACCGTGGCGATCGCCGGCGACGAGATCTCGCCATAGCGGATCTCCACCCGGTGCCCCTCGATCTCGACGTAGCGCGTGGCGTACTTGCTGAACGCCATGCGCGGATTCCGGTAGACCCGGCGAGGTCCGCCTACCTCGTCCACCGCCGCGTTCGCGATGCGCGTCGCCGTTTCCTCGTCCAATGGCTGAGGCTGTGGCTGTGGTTGCTGCTCCGGAGGGGGAGTGGTCATCGTGTGTCCTTCCAACGTATGCCCCGACCCCAGCAGGGGGAGGCCGCCGCGAGCATGGTACCCCGGCGAAAGACGGACCGAAGCGGGCTGTGCATCGTGCCCAATTCACGAATGCCGCGTCCTCTGGTACGGTGCTCCGGATCGGGCGACGACCGGCCCGATTGAGCAGTCCGCACATGTCCGCCCGGGAGCGCAAGAATCCCCATGTCGAATGCCGTTTTCCCGCTCCTTCACGACCTGCCCGCCGGGATCGACGAGATCCTGCCCGGCGTGATCGCGGATCGCCGCCACCTTCACGAACACCCGGAACTCGGCTTCCACGAGGTCGAGACCGCCCGGTTCGTCGCCGGGCGCCTGCGGTCGCTGGGGGTCGAGGAGATCCGCACCGGGATCAACATCACCGGCGTCACGGGCCTGATCCGGGGTGAATTGCCCGCCGAGGGGCCGGCGCGCACCATCCTCCTGCGGGCCGACATGGATGCCCTGCCCATCGTCGAGGAGACCGGCGCCGAGTATGCCTCCCAGGTCGATGGTGTGATGCACGCCTGCGGCCACGACGCCCACACCGCCATCCTGCTCGGGGCCGCCCGCGTGCTGAGCGAGCGGAAGGCCTCGTTCGCCGGCACGGTGAAGCTGCTCTTCCAGCCAGCGGAGGAGATCGGCGACGGGGGCGCGAAGGGGATGATCGAGCAGGGGGTGCTGGAGGACCCGCCGGTAGATGCCGTCTTCGGCCTGCACATGAATCCCCAGGTTCCTGCCGATGTCGTGATGGTCGGGAGCGGCCCGCTCTTCGCGGCGGTGGACAGCTTCACAATCACGGTGCACGGCAAGGGGGGTCATGGCGCCTACCCGAATACCGCGATCGACCCGATCACGGCGGGGATGCACATCGTCTTCGGCCTCCAGCAGCTCGTCGCCCGCGAGATCGACCCGATGACGCCCGCCGTCGTCAACGTCTGCACCTTCCACAGCGGCACGGCGACGAACATCGTGCCACCCACCGCAACCCTCTCCGGCACCGTCCGCACCTTCGATCCCGACCTGCGCCAGCATGTGAAGGCGCGCATCCACGCCATCGCGGAGGGTACCGCCGCCGCGCTGGGATCGCGCGCGGAGATCGAGTATCACTGGGGCTACCCTGCCGGTATCACCGACGCGGCGTTCTCCGGGTTCGCCCACGACGTGCTGACGGAGCAGTTCGGGCCGGAGCGTGTGATGGTCTTCCCGCAGGAGATGGGCGCGGAGGATTTCGCCTACTTCCTGCAACACCGGCCCGGGACGTTCATCTACGTCGGGTCTGGCAACGAGGCGCGGGGCATCGTCTTCGACTGCCACCATCCGCGGTTCGATATCGATGAGGACGCGCTGGCCACCGGGATCGAGGCCACGGTGGCCGTCGCGATCCGCTTCCTCGCCGAGGGGCTTCCCCGGGACGGGACCCGGCAGGAATGACCAATTCGTGTGAAATCATCGTCATTCGCATTCATCCT
>JBQCJS010000681.1:0-2481 GCA_051952485.1 Thermomicrobiales bacterium
ATGCCTCGGCGAGGGAGGCGACCGGCTCCCCGCCCTGGTAGCGGCTGATGAGCGCCTCGATCTGGTCCTGGGGCAGCGCTCGTTTCCGTCCCATGCGACGAACAAGCCCCTGCCGAGCGAGCGAGGCGTTCACCCGGGTCGGCGTGCACCCAAGCTGATGGGCCATCTCCCACAGGAAGAGACCGTCGTCGTGCAGCGCCCGGACCCGGGCATCGAACGCCTCCAGGCGCTGCTGGTGCGTGATGCCATGTCCAGCGAGGATCTGCTGGATCCGCTGGCGGGACACGCCAGCGTCGCGACTCAACGCGAGCATGGTCTCACCGGCCAGGTACCGGGCGATGAGGTCCTGGGGGTCGGTCGGGTGCGGCACGGGGGATGGATCCTCATGAAGGGGCGTCTCGACCGGGTGACGGTGATGGCTCAAAGATGCCGTTGACATAGTGTTTCCGAGTCTCTACGGTGTGAAGCACTGGGGCAACGACATTCGAATCATCGTCGACGGGAGACGCCCATGCTTCGCCGTAGCCTCCTCTGCTTGCTATTCCTGCTCGCAGCATCTATGCCGTTCGCACACTCCGCTCCCGTCTTGGCGGTCGATGCCAATTGCACAAGGGCCGTAGCTAGTGGGAACGTCGGCTACCACCCCTTCATCCCTGTGGGGGGGTGGGGATTGACGGCATGGCGGGTGATTCCGAACGCAGAGGTGTTCGATCGGTGTGATCACGGCGCGGCGGGCATCAACGTCTCGCTGCGGGACGATAACGTCGTCGCCAAGGGGGGATCGCTCCGCATCACGGCAGTCGTGTACAAGGTATCGAACCGAGACGAGTGGGTGACGATGACGCTCCGCAGCGGCATCAATACCTCGTTCCTCTATACCGGCGGCCTACATGTCGACTTGGCCCGAGAGGTGAGGATCACCCACATTCGCGTCTTCGTCGCTGTCTATTCCCAGCAGGACGCAGCGCCCACAGCAATACCAATTGCTCGGAGCGTAACGACGTGCAACCTGCAGAATGGGTCATGTTCCTAGGTTCCTGGAGGCGGCGCCTCGGGGGTGAGGGAGCCCCCGATCGCCACGGGCAAGCTGGTGCGGGGTGTCCAGTGTACTTCTGCGCTCTGGGGCCGACGAGCGCACGATCACTTGCTCGCAGGCTTCCAGTCGCGCCGAATGCTGTCCCGGATCTGCTCGTACTTCTGACCCTCATCGCGAGCGGCCTGGATGGCCGGCGCGAAGACCTGCTCGTAGAAGTCTTCGCCCATGCGGTCGACGATGTCGTGGTCGAAGGTGCGGTCGGTCTGCTCTTCATCGCTGAGGGTACGGAACTTCGGCTCCGGCTCGGCGTGGTCGCGCTTCGCCTTCGGCGGCCCATCCTCCTTGCTCCGGCGCTGGCGGGAGGCAACGACCTTGGCCAGCCAGATGCCGTAGCCCTTGGCTTCATCCTCGGGATAGCCCTTTGCGAGGCGATCCAAGCGACTGAACTCGGCGAAGACGTCGAAACGGCGAATAGCCTTGTCAGGGTGGAAATCCTTGCTCATGGTCTCGGCTCCTGTCGAGGTCATAGCGGCGGCTTGGGCAGACTTAGCGAGATTCGGGCCATATCCCCTTTTCTCTCCCGACATCGCATGAGGCGACGTCCTGCCGGGCGGTTATCTGGGCCCCGGTGTGACGGAGCGCCGCCGGCACCTTGTGTCGATCGAGCGGGCTTGTGCCTGGACTATCGATAGGATACAGTCGCGATCGGGTCTCACTAGCGCGCCACGATCAAGGGGTTCGCTTGTCTGGTGCGGTCGCCGTCCCGTTTTTTGGAGAAGAGAGGTACCCTGTGGCCACGTCGACCACGAGATTCGATCGGCTCTCGACAGCACTGGCAACCCATCTGACGCGGCGATCAGCCATCAGCGCCACGGCGGCCGGTGTTGCCGGGACCGCGCTGCTCTCGCGCATGGGCGGAGCCCAGACGGCGTCTCCGGCCGCGAGCCCTGCGGCCGGGTGCGCCACCCTCAGCAAGGAGGAGATGGAAGCAATCGCGGTGCGCTTCTTTACTGAGGGACTCGCCCAGGGGAACCTCGCCGTCATCGACGAAATCTACGATCCGAATGGCCGGCACAATGCTGCCTTCTTTCCTGCCGCGCAGGATCTGGAGTCGATCAAAGGCGTGTTGAGCGGACTCCGCACCGCCTTCCCGGATATCCAGGTCTCGGTGGATGACGTGCTGAGCGATGGGGAGTTCGTGGTTGTCCGCTGGACGGATACCGGCACGTTCACCAACGAGATCCTGGGGTTTGCCCCCACGGGGTCCCTGGTCTCCTGGACGGGTATGAACATCTTCCAGTTTGCTTGTGGCCGGATCATCGAGAGTTGGGCGCAGTCCGATACTCTGACGCAGCTGGGCCTCTCCGACGACAGCGCCACCTCCTCGGCCGCTCCCTCGAGTCCCGAAGCGTCTCCGGTCGCTGCCTGCACAGAGACCAGTGAGG
>JBQCJS010000682.1:0-7508 GCA_051952485.1 Thermomicrobiales bacterium
CTGGTGGACGCGACGCCGGCGACTACTCCGGCGACCCCGGTCGGGTAGCGCCGTCCGGCCCTCCCCTGCCGACAGAACGCCCGGACCCTTCGTGGGTTCGGGCGTTTTCCTGCCTTCGTTGGCCAGGCATGAGCGATCGCAGCCGGTGGGGCCGATCCTTGTGATCGCCTGGGCTTGCCGATGCGACCGGGTTGCATTCCAGCCAGCGACCATGCCACGCAAGGCGGCCTCACGGGCCGCATCCACGGCTTGACCGGAGGCAGCTGCGTCAGGACGGCGTCTCCGGGCTTTCGGGGCCGGGGTAGCGGGACTCGAAATCGACGACCTTGATCCAGGTCGGCCTGATCCGCACCAGCGCCATGTTGCGGTTTTCCGCCCGCACGCCAGCCTCCCAGTCTGGCATCCGCTCCTCGCCCACGATGCGGCGCGATGCCTCCACATACTCGTCCGGCAGCCCCTGATCGTAGGCGATGCTCGCGGTGCCCCGCACCGAGAGGATGAGGGGCGGGAAGTCCGTCGTATCGACGGTGAAGGCCACACGCGGGTGCGCCTCGATCGACCGGATCTTGTACCAGGTCGGCGGCGATGCGAAGACGAAGTCCTCGCCGTTCCACAGGTAACTCACCGGCACCACCCGGGGGGCGCCATCGAGCCCGGTGTAGGCCAGCCGGGCCGGGATGGCCGCGTCAAGCAGCGTCCGGACGTAGGGATCGGTATTCAGGGTCTCGACGATCTCGTCGTAGGTCATGGTCCCCCCGGGGTGATAGTGGCTCATCGTCGGGCTCCGTGGCCCGAACCTGAGGCATGATCCCATGCCCGCACCGGGCGAGCTTCTTCTCGATTGCGTTCGCCGCATGCGGGAGCGCAGGCCCACACGAACGCAGCACGCCCCCGGACAATGTCGTCCGGGGGTGTGCTGCGTCCAGCGCGTTCGCGCAGGGGGGCCTACTTCGGCCAGTTGTCCAGGATCTTCTTGGTCTCGTCGCGATGGGTGCTCTCATCGCTCACCATGTCCTCGAGCCGGATCTTGAGCCCGATGTCGCCGACTGCCTCTGCCTGCTCGATCCGCTTGCGGTAGTTCTCCACGGTCTCGGCTTCCGCCTCGTAGATGAACTGCACCATTTCGCGGGTGTCATCCGAGACGCGGACCGGGCGCGGCTCCACGGTGGGCTGGCCGCCGAGCGAGGCGATCTTGTCCGCCAGGTACTGGGCGTGGCCCTGCTCGTCCGGGATCTCCGACTGGAAGAACGCCACGATCTGCGGGCGATACGGGCCGGTGACCTTCGCGGAGTACTGGATGTAGCTGATGATCGCGTTGTACTCCCCGGCGAGGTCCTGGTTCAGGCCGTCGATCAGGTCCTGCAGCGTCACGGTGTCACTCATCGTTCGACATCTCCTTCGCGCATACGGGTATCCGGGCCGGCAAATCGTTCGGACGAACAATTCCGACCTCATTGGGTGGAATTCTCGCAAAGTCGATGCCAGACGCGCAAGGGCCGTCCTGCGAACGGCTGCGGACGCTGAGTGTCCGGCCGGGACCGGCCTCTTGCTTGACCGTTATCCGGTCCCCTGCTACGGTCATCGGTAGATACGTAACGGCGGGCGGCAAGGCTCGGGAATCACGGAGGATGCGATTTCGGCATCCGGTCAGGAGGCCAGCATGGCAGGCAAGAAATCGAAGTCGGACCTCGAGTCGTTCCGCGGTGAGCTGACCGAACTCACCGAGGCCATCTACGCCCTGCGCGAGCAGGTGCGGGCCGAATCGGCGGCGGTCGCGGCGGCCACCGGCATCACGCCATCCATGAACGGATCGTCCCCGTCACGCCCGGCGGCCGATCCGCTCGGCGAGGGTGACCTGGTGCTGCGGGGATCGGTCCGGCTGGCGTCTGCCGGCGGTGCGGGTGGCCTTGCGGTCGAATG
This sequence comes from Thermomicrobiales bacterium, assembly GCA_051952485.1. Lineage (GTDB taxonomy): Bacteria > Chloroflexota > Chloroflexia > Thermomicrobiales > UBA6265 > JASGDN01. The sequence goes on from JBQCJS010000682.1 coordinate 1,921, forward strand.
GTCATCGGAGGACCTGAATCTGGACCGGGTCGCGGGGCAGGCCAGCGACGACCTGGCGAAGGTGCTGGCGGCCATCGGGCATCGCCAGCGGCTCGCGATCCTGGTCGCGATGCTGTCTGGTCCCCGGTCGGCCGCCGATCTCGTCGGCAGCCTCGACCTCGGCACGACCGGCGCGGCCTATCACCATCTCAACGTGCTCGTTGGCGCCGGCCTGGTGACGCAGGCAGAACGGGGTGTCTTCTCCGTGGCGCCGGACCGCATCGCGATGGTGCTGACGATTCTCGCGAGCCCCCTGGTCCGGGCCACGGTCAGCGCGGTGGAACCGGCGGCGGAACCGAAGGCGAAGCCGGCGAAGGCGCGGAAAGCCGCGGCATAGCCCTGGCCATCGCGACCCGGATGGCCGAAGCGGAGGTGGATGCGACGACGCGTCCGCCTCGCTTCATGACCCGATCGGAGGGGTTGTGTGGGGCGGGTTGTCCTCCTACAGTGGATTGGGTCCCTGTCACTGCCACGGTTGTCGTCCTGCCACGCTCATGGTGAGGGCCTTGCCGTGTGTGCGGCCAGACGGAAGGAGGGAGACGCCGGGTCCCAAGCGCCGATCGTGTCCTGACAGCTGTGGGAGTCATTCCGCCATGCGCAAACTCATCGTCTGCCTCTTCCTCGCCCTGTTCGCGGCCGTGCCATCCGTCACCATCGCCCAGGATGCGACGCCCGTCGCCTCTCCCGCGGCAGCCTGCGCCCCGGCGACCCGGGACGAGGCGATCACCATTGCGGAGACCTATCTCGGCGTGTGGAACTCCCACGATGTCGCCACGTTCGATGAGATCGCCGATCCGGGCGTGGTCCACCACTGGGGGCAGGGGCGCGACACCGTCGGCATTCCGGACCTGAAGACGGCCACCGAGGCGTTCTTCGTCGCGTTCCCGGACCTTGCCATGACCTTCGACGATGTCCTCGTCGACGGCGACAAGGTCGTGATCCGGTGGACCCTGACCGGCACCCAGGACGGGCCGTTCTTCGGCATCGAGCCGACCGGCATCACCGCGACGTGGACCGGCGTCAACATCTACCGCATCTCCTGTGGCAAGGTGGTCGAGAGCTGGGGAGAGGCCGATGGCGTCGGGCTCCGGCAGCAGCTGGGTGCGCCCGGCGCTGTCGCGACACCGCAGCCGTAGGGCAGCACCAGATCCTGACCCACACGGAACAGGACGGCGGGAGCAACCCCGCCGTCCTGTTCTCTGTTCTTTGTCTGTTCTTTGGATGAGGGTCAGGATTCCGGCTCGTGTCTCTCCGGCGTCGCTGGCGTGCCGTGATCGGGGCCGTGCGTCTTGTGGGTGATCCAGCTGAATCCGCTGAGCGAGGCGGCGACGAGGGCCACGGCGGCTCCTTCGTACAGCAGGTCGAGGCCGGAGTTGAACTGCACCAGATCGGCCAGGAACGAGACCGCCATCAGCACCACGATCACGCTGATGAGATGGCTCTTCAGCTGTTGCAGGTTCTCCACCCGCATCCAGCCCGGGACCGCGATCCAGCGATCGATAAAGAGCTGGTACATCCCCAGCGCGACGACGTAGAGCACCATCCCGAGGAGGAAGAGATCGGTCAGTTCGATCAGTTCGACCGCCAGGTGATTGGCTCCGTGAACGTCCAGGTCGTGTTCCCAGAAGGCTTCGATCGCCGTGTCCAGCAAGGCGAGCATGGCGTAGATCAGCATGATGACCGAGCTGATCGAGACGCCGAGGATCGCGAGGAAGATCCAGATCCGGCCAGCGCCCACCAGCCGCGACATGCGGCGGTAGGGACGTTGGTCGCGGGGGTCGGCGAGCAGCGACGGGTCCGCCGGCAGCCCGGCCAGCGCAGGCGGGCGCGCGGAAGATTGAGGCGGTTGTGCTCGCTCGGATACGACAGGACGCTCTTGCACCAGACTCTCCCCACATGCGATGCCTACGGATTCCACTCGCTCCCGTTGCCCCTATTGTGGCCGCGCATCCCGCTGTCGCGCTAGTGGTCGTGGTTGTGGTCCTGGGGTTGGACGCGGAACGCCCCCGGCCGTCATGCACTGGCGGCGCGGGGGCGTTCGGTCAGGGACGGTCGGATCAGGCGAGCGCGGCCTGCTTCTCCCGCTTGGCGGCCTTCGCGCGTTCGTCCTGCGTCAGCAGCCGCTTGCGGAGGCGGTAGGCCTTCGGCGTCACCTCGAGCAACTCATCGTCCTGCAGGAAGTCGAGCGACTGTTCGAGGCTGAACACGGTCGGCGGCGTGAGGCGAACCGAGATGTCGGCATTGCTGGACCGCATGTTCGTCAGCTTCTTGGCCCGGCAGACGTTGACGGCGAGGTCGGTCGGACGCGGGTTCTGCCCAACGATCATGCCCTCGTAGACCTCGGTGCCCGGCTCGATGAAGGTGATGCCCCGCTCCTGGGCGTTGGCGAGGCCGTTCGCCAGCGCGGTGCCGCTCTCGGACGCGACGAGCGCGCCACTGCGGTGCTGCTGGATGGGACCGAGCCATGCCTCGTAATCCACGAGGCGGGACGACATGACGCCCGTGCCCTTGGTGGCGGTGAGGATGGCGTTCCGGAGGCCGATCAGGCCGCGCGTCGGGATGGAGAACTCGAGGCGAACCATGCCCCGGCCGTCGTTGACCATGTCGGTCATGCGGGCCTTCCGGTTGCCGGTCAGCTCGGTGACGGGGCCGACGAAGTCCTCCGGCACGTTGATGACGAGGTGCTCCACCGGCTCGTAGACCTGGCCGGTGTCGTCCTTCCGCGTGATGACCTCCGGCCGGGAGACCTGGAACTCGAAGCCCTCGCGGCGCATCGTCTCGATCAGGACCGAGAGGTGCAGCTCGCCGCGCCCGGCGACGGAGAAGACATCCGGCTGGTCGGTCGGCTCGACGCGGAGGGAGAGATTCGTCTCCAGTTCGCGGCGGAGGCGATCGCCGAGCTGGCGCGAGGTCGAGTACTGCCCTTCGCGGCCGGCGAACGGCGAGGTCGAGACGCCGAAGGTGAGCTTCAGCGTCGGCTCCTCGATGGCGACGGCGGGCAGCGCCTCGGGCGCCTCCGGGTCGGCGAGCGTGGAGCCGATCCGCGCATCGGCGAATCCGGTGAGGGCGATGATGTCTCCCGCCTCGGACCGCTCGATCTCCTTGCGGCCAAGGCCCTCGAAGGTCATCAGTGAGGAGACGCGCAGGCGCGGCCCGTTCTCGGTGTCGGCATCGACCAGGGTGACGAGGTCGCCCATGCTCACCGCGCCGCGATGGATGCGCCCGATGGCGATGCGGCCACGGTGGGAGTCGTAGTCCAGCGAGGTGACGAGCATCTGGAAGGGGCCGGTGATGTCCACCTCCGGCGCGGGCACGACATCCAGGATCGTGTCGAGCAGGGGGATCAGATCATCGGCGAGGGCGTCCGGGGCCAGGCCGGCGCGGCCGGCACGACCGATGGCGTAGACGACCGGGAACTCGAGCTGGGCGTCGTCGATGGCGAGGTCGAGGAAGAGGTCATTGACCAGTTCGATCACCTCGGGGATGCGGGCGTCGCCGCGGTCGATCTTGTTTACGACCACGATCGGGCGCAAGCCGAACTGGATGGCCTGGGCGAGCACGGTCCGCGTCTGCGGCATCGGCCCCTCGGCGGCATCGACCAGCAGGAGGCAGCCATCGGCCATGTTCAGGACGCGCTCGACCTCGCCGCCAAAGTCGGCGTGACCCGGCGTGTCGAGGATGTTGATCTTGATGTCCTTGTAGATGATGGCCGTGTTCTTGGCGAGGATGGTGATGCCGCGCTCGCGCTCCAGGTCGTTGGAGTCCATGATGAGCGTGCCGGCGGCGTCCGGGTCGCGGAAGATGTGCGACTGCTTCAGCAGGCCATCGACGAGGGTGGTCTTGCCGTGGTCGACGTGGGCGATGATGGCGATGTTGCGAAGATCGGCGCGGCGCGTGAGGCGGGAGCTGAAGGGCATGCGGCTGCTTCTCGATTCGTGGTGGTGGCGATCGATGCGGATGGCGTCGTGCTCGCTGCCCGCTGGACGGGTCGCCGGGGAGGCGATGGGGACGACGGACCGCGCACCGTTCGGGGCTCGGGGTGGGGTGATCGGACGGAGGACGGGCGATCGCGCGCCATTCGGGGAGCGCGATCGGGTAAGCACACAACAAGACCCGTGCCGTTGCGCCACGGGCCTGCCAGCGCTCGCCGCTGTTCTCCTACAGGATAGCACATGGTCCTTCCGACGCATTATGGCGAGATTGACGGTGGATGTGCCGGTCAGCTTGACGGAAGGGGTCCGTTGACGATCATTGAGGGAGGACGAAGGCGTGGTGGAGGTGCGCGATGGGAGTGAGGACAACGGCCGACACGGACGAACCCGGATCGACCCGGCTGACGCTCGTGCTCCACAATGATGCCCTGACCGTGCTCCACGAGCGTTCGGAGGCAACCGGGGCGAGCCGGGGCAAGGTCGCGTCGGACCTGATTCGGGAAGGGCAGCGTTCATCGAGTGATCGCGTGAGGCTGCCCTGGGTCCTCCCCCGGAGGGCGTACGAGCCAGCTGGAACGACGGAGTTGGTCCGCCGGTTGCAGGACAAACTGTATCGGTAGAGGAGGTGTGGCGTGGCCTTGAAGACCCGGGAAGTGAGAACAACGCCGGTGACGCTCGTGTTCGATGACGAGGTGTTGGCGATCCTGCGCAAGCGCGCCGAAGAGTTCGGTCAGAGCCTGGATGAGGCGGCGTCGGATCTCATCCGGGAGTCAGCCGTTGAGGGAAACGTGCCGAATCGCCGTGTGGTCAACGGCATCCTGTTGTTGCCGAATTCCCACGATCGTCAACCAGTCACGATGGAGACGGTCAACGAACTGCGGGATGACCTTCCGTGACCCGCTACCTGCTTGATGTGAACGTGCTGGTCGCCTTGATCGACCAGAAGCATGACCATTTCTCTCGGGCACAACGGTGGTTTGCTGCGGACCCCGATATCGAATGGATGCTCTGCCCTCTCGTTCAGCTTGGGGTCATCCGCATCGCGAGTAATCCTCGCTTTGGTTCGACCTCAAGTCCTCGTGTCGCCGCCGAGAGCCTGCAATCGGTCGTGGCGCGGGGCAATTGCACGTTCGTGCCGGACGATCTCGATATGCTGGATGATATGGTTTTCTCGCATGAAGCCATTCGCACTCATGGTCAGGTGACAGACATCTATCTCGTGGCCCTTGCTGCACGGCATGGAGCAGCCCTGGCGACATTCGACCAGAAGATCGCCACCGAGGCCGTGCGGTCCACGGACGCCGAGATCTTCCTCATTCCCTGACTGCCCTGATGGCTCACCGTGGCACGACCGCTGCCTCGATCGGCGCGACGTCCACCTCCACCTCCCGGCCAAGGTCCGCCGAGCGGTAGCACGCATCCACGATCGCCTGCACCGTCATTGCCTGCTCGAAGCGCACGGTAGGAGCCGATCCCGTCCGGATCGCATGCACCAGGTCCGCGATCTCCGCCACGACCGATGCCCCCCAGTCGTCCATGCCCGTCTGGCTCGTCGTTATCGGCGGCAGCTCCGGCGTGATGTCCACCGGCACGCCGTCCCGCTCCTCGACCACCCGC
>JBQCJS010000683.1:0-3653 GCA_051952485.1 Thermomicrobiales bacterium
TCGCTTCCAGGAGCTTCTGTTGCCCCTCCTGGCCGACCTCCGGGAGCAGGAAGTGGCGGGAATAGCGCTTCTGCTGGGCCGGCGAATACTGGAAGGGCGTCGTGAACGGGAGGCCCGCCGACTTCCACGCCCCGAACCCGCCGGCCATCGAGACGACGTTGGTGTAGCCGAGCTCCTGCAGGGAGCGGGCAGCGAAGGCGGAGCGGACACCGCCGGCACAGTAGACGACGACGGGCGCGTCGCGGTCGCGGACGGCGTCCTCGATGCGGGATTCGAGGAATCCCCGCGGGATGGCGACGGCGCCGGGCACGAGCCCCTGCGCGACCTCGTCCGCCTCGCGGACATCGATGGCGGCAGCCCCTTCGGCGATGAGGCCCTGGGCCTGGCGGGCGTCGACCTCGGCGATCTGCTCCTTCACCTGGGCGAGGAGATCGCGGTAGCTGACCGGTTGGCTGGACAAGGATGTGGATGCGGGCATGGCGTCTTCTCCTGATGACCGCGAGCGGCGGGCGTTCGACTGCTGGACTGGCACGTCGGGATCGCGGGTTGCCCTGAGCATAGACGAGGCACTTCCCTTTGGCAATCAGCTTTGCAATCGGCAGCCTGCGCCGATGCCGCCGGCGAGTGGCGCAGCGGATTGCGACGATGCGTCCAATCGCGTGCGAATGGGCTATACTCGGTGGCAAACGATGTACGTACGGCTTCACTCGATGTGACACGTGAACGGGAGTGGCGGGTGAGGGTTTCGTGCCTTCAGGAGAATCTTCAACGGGCGCTCGGCCGCGTCGCGCGGGCCGTCGCCTCGCGGACGGCATTGCCGGTCCTCAGTAACGTGCTGATCGCCACCGACGAGGGGCGCATCCGCATCGCCGCGACCAACCTCGAGATCGGCGTGACGACCTGGATCGAGGGGACGATCGAGGAAGAGGGGCGGATCACGGTCGATGCCCGCCTGCTCGGCGAGTTCGTGAACACCCTGCCGCCGGGCACCGTCTCGCTCGCGGTCGATCCCGCCCGCTTCTCGCTCACCGTCCAGAGCGGCCGGGACAAGGCCGCGATCAACGGCATCGACGCCGAGGACTTCCCGGTGCTGCCGACGGTCGGCGGCGATGGCTTCTCGGTGGAACTCGATGCCCAGCGATTCCGGGATGCAGTCAATCTCGTGGAGTTCGCCGCCGCGACCGACGAGAGCCGGCCGATCCTGGCCGGCGTGCTGACCCGTTTCGACGGCGATACCCTGATGCTCGCCTCCTCGGACGGTTTCCGGATGGCGGTCAACGAGAGCCCGCTCGACCAGCCCGTAAGCGAGCGCGTCGACATCATCGTGCCGGCGCGGGCCTATCGCGAGCTTTCCCGCATCATCGGGGACTTCGACGAGCCGATCCACCTCGCCGTGACGCCGAACCGCAGCCAGGTGCTGGCCCGGCTCGGTGACACGGAGTGGGTCTCCCGCCTGATCGACGGGACCTTCCCCGATATCAAGCAGATCGTGCCCCGCGAGTTCGGCACGCGGGTCGACATGAGCCGCGAGGCCCTGCTCAACGCCGTCCGGCGGGCGGGGTATTTCGCCCGTGAGAACAACGATGTCGTCCGCTTCAGCGTGCAGCCCGGCGAGGACGACCTCAGCCCGGGGAGCGTCGAGATCTCCGCGAACGCCGCCGAACGCGGCAACAGCCAGAGTTTCGTCGATGCCAGCGTGTCCGGCCCGGCGTTGCAGATCGCGTTCAACGGACGGTACATCACGGACGTGCTGTCGGTGCTCAAGCACGGGCAGGTGATGCTGGGGATGAACGGCACCAACCAGGCCGGCGTGCTCAAGCCGAGTGGCTCCGACAGCTACTCCCATGTCATCATGCCGATGGTGATCGGCGGCAACTGATCGCCCCCGGCAGGCTGAATCGATCGATGTGACCGCGCAGGGCGGCCTGGTTGGCGTCAACCGGCCGCCCTGTGGTGTCGAGGACCACCAACGTTCATGCATGTCTCGCGACTCCATCTGGAGGAGTTCCGGAGCTACCAATCGCTTGACCTGGCGATTCCCCCGTCCGGGGTGCGCCTGATCGGCAAGAACGGCAGCGGCAAGACGAGCTTCCTCGAAGCGATCGTCCTGCTGGCCACCACGCGCTCGGCACGGACGAGCTCCGACCGGGAGCTGGTCGGCTGGACGAGCGGCGAGGCGTTCGGTCTCGCCCCGTGGGCGCGGGTCGAGGCGGACATCCATACGGACGAGCGTGCGCACCGGATCGCGATCGCGCTGGAACTCGATGCGGCGCACGAGTCCGTGACCCGCAAGACGTTCACGCTCGACGGCCAGTCGGCGCGCGGGCAGGACCTGATCGGCGTCCTGAAGTTCGTGCTCTTCTCGCCGGAAGACGTGCAGCTGGTGACCGGGCCTCCCGCCGAGCGCCGGCGCCAGCTGGATGTGCTGATCTCCCAGATCGACCGGGAGTACCTGCGGGCGTTGACGCGCTACAACCGGGTGCTGCCCCAGCGGAACGGCCTGCTGAAGGCATTCGCGCGGGATCGCGTGAGTCCGACCGCGCGGATGGCGATCGCGGAGATCGCCTTCTGGGACGAGGAACTGGTGGCGGCGGGTGGGTATGTGGTGGCGAGCCGCCGGCTGATGATCGACCGCCTTTCGGAGCTGATGGGCGCCCGGTCGGGTGAGTTGATCGAAGGCGCCAGGCTCGACCTCGCGTACGAGGCGCGGCTCGACTTCGGCTCGATCACGACGGCGGACAACCGGCACACGATCCGGAGCCTGAACGAGGCGCTGACAGCTCGCTTCCGCGACCAGCTGGCCGAAGTCCGGGCGGAGGAGTTCCGGCGGGGAATGACCGTGATCGGGCCGCACCGCGACGACCTGACCTTCCGCATCGATGGCCGCTCGCTGGCGACCTATGGGTCGCGCGGCCAGCAGCGGCTGGGGGTGGTGGCGATCAAGCTCTCGGAGGGGGACCTGATCGCGGCGGAGACGGGGGAGACGCCGGTGCTGCTGCTGGACGACGTGCTCTCGGAGCTGGACGAGGTCCATCGGGACCACCTGTTGCAGGCGGTCGCGGTGCCGGATCGGCAGCTCCTCGTCTCCTCCACGGAACCGGGGCCCTTGGAGCATCCAGCCCTGGCCTCGTTGCCGATCATGGCCGTGGAGAAGGGCACCATCGTCGCGGGATGACTCCGGCCTTGTGCACCGGCCCGGTGCGGGCCCGACGCTGGATGGTTCTGGTGCAGACGAAACCACCCCCGATCCAATGGGTCGGGGGTGTAGCGTTTCGGTCTGTCGTGATGGGCTGGGGTGCAGGGATTCGAACCCCAACTGCCTGATCCAGAGTCAGGTGTCCTACCGTTAGACGACACCCCATCGCGAACGCGCGAGGGCTAGTCTACCAGCGGGCCTGCGGGTTTTCAAGGAACCCGTCACCACATCGGGGACCAGCATCGCGCGATGCGACATATCCCGACGGTCGGCGCGTCATGGAGCAACCGGTTCGAGTTCGACCGTGTGGGCGCGGAGAATCGACTCGGGGATCTCGTAGAGCACCCCGTCCAGCGAGCCTTCCAGCGCCGCGAATCCGGCAGCGAGGGTGTTGCGCGCCAGCACGAGGGCCGTCACCGGCCCCGTACCGCCCGGCACCGGCGTGATCGCGGCGGCT
>JBQCJS010000684.1:0-5087 GCA_051952485.1 Thermomicrobiales bacterium
AGGTATCGGCGATCAGCATGATGCGTTCGCTCAGGCGGCCCTCGTCGTAGACCTCGGCGACGCGGGCGTAGCCGTGGAGGGCGATGACGATGGCGACATCTACCCCCTTCAGGAAGCCGGCGAACTGCCCGCTGGTGGACAGTTGCTCCAGGGTGGCCTTGTCCCGCACGACGACCAGGTGCCACGGTTGGGAGTTCTTGGCGCTGCCGGTCCAGCGGGCGACCTCCAGGATGTCCTGCAGGACATCGTCGGCGATCGGCTCATCGGTGAAGGTGCGGCGCTGGCGCAGGCCGCGCCGGAGCCGGGAGACCTCGGCAGGAGCGAGCTTCTCGGTCATGAGGCGCTCCCCTCGCTGGCGGCATTGCCGAAGCTGCCGAAGGAAACGACCTCGTCAAGCGGCTTGCGGCCGGAGGTCTTGCGGCCGAGCTTGTGGGTGGCGCCCGGTCGCGGGTGGCCGATGACGACGACTGAGCGCAGGATGCGCTCCTGCGGGACGCCAAGGAGCTTCTTGATCGTAGCCTGCTGCGGCTCCTCGCCGATCCAGGCGGTGCCGGCGCCGAGGCCGAGTTCGCGGGCGGCGATCAGGAGGCGTTCGGTGACGCGGCCCTCGTCGTAGTACTCGCTGGGCGGGTTTGCGCCGTTCAGGACGAGGGCGATGGCGAGGGGCGCTTCGCCCACCCAGCCGATGTTCGGTCGCTGCTCGCCGATGGTGCGCAGGGCGTCCTTGTCGGTAATGACGATGAAGTGCCAGGGCTGCGTGTTCTGGGAACTGCCGGACCAGCGGGCGACCTCGAGGAGCTCGTTCAGGTCGTCCCGGGAGACGGGTTCGTCGGTGTACTCGCGGATCTGGCGCACCTTGCGCAGGGCGCGGACGGTCTCGATGTTGGCGATGGACACGGTGACATTCACCTTTCCGGAGGCCGAATTGGCGGCGACAACAATCCGCCGCCCGCTTACGAATGATTGGTTCTCAGCATACGGCATGCCGCGCGGCGGGCGATCCCGGCTGTTCGGGCAGTTGGATCGTCGTCGCCGGAGCGCAGGGCAATCATCGGCAGGACATGGGAGAACGGAGGGCGGGACACGGAGGTGCCGACGCGCTGTGGCTGTATGACGGTCCCGTCAGACGCGCCGGGCTTCGAGTACGCAGGTGCTCAATGTCGGGCTCAGTGGACTGTCTAGGCTAACGTGTCCTGTGCATGCTTGGGCGGGCCGCCATGAAGGCGGCCCCCACAAACGACCGGACTGCGAGGCGATTCGGTCGTACGTAGGGCGAACCCTCGTGGTTCGCCGAGATCTCAGCGCAATGCCAGGTTAGTCTGGACGGTCCACTCACTGCAGCGTCTCGCTTGAGCTGGCATGTGCTCATCTGGTCGGGCCGCCATGAAGGCCGCAGCGCGACGGGCCGCTCACCCCACACCGTGGTTCGACCGGAATGGCAGGTGATTCGGTCGGACCACTCGGTAGGGCGAACCCTTGTGGTTTGCCGCCTCCCCTGCGCAATGCCACGTTAGCTGAGATAGTCCACTCAGCTCGCGGGGGAGGCCGCCGGTGATGCTTCCGGCGTCGCGGCGGAAGCCGGAAGGAGATCCGCGCGGAGGGCGGCGGCGGGATCGACCTCCGCCTTGAGCAGCCCCTGTTCCTTCAGCCAGTCGGCGTAGGTCCGCCACCGTGCTTCCGTCTGCGTGCCGAAGGGGACCGCGCCCTTGTCGGTCCAGAGCGGGATGAGCAGGTCGATGCCCTGGCGCTCGACGGCCACATCGACATCCTCGCTGGCGGCCTTCAGGATGGCGATCGCCCCGTCCGGGTCGGCGATGGCGTCGTCGTAGCCGCGCTGGATGGCGCCTAGGAGGGCGGAGACGGTCTCGGGGTGCGCGTTCGCGTAGTCCTCGCCGGTGACGACGATGAGTTCGTAGTAGTCGGGAACGCCCCATTCCTCGACGCGCAGGTAGTCGACCGGGGTCCCCTGCTGCTCGGCGACGATCGATTCGTGCGTCCAGTAGGCGCCCATGATCGCATCGACGCGACCGGAGAGCAGGGCGGGGAGGAGATCGTAGCCGACATTGACGACGCTGATGTCATCGAGCGTGAGGCCGTCGGATTTCAGCATGGTCCCGAGGAAGGCATCGTCGCTCGGGAGGCCGGCGATGCCGACGCTCCTGCCCTTGAGGTCGGCCGGGCGGGTGATGTTCGCCGATTGCTTGAACATCAGGCTGTTCAATGGATGCTGGACGAGCGCGGCGACCGAGACGACCGGGACCTTCTCGCCCCGGGCGAAGAGGAGATCGGTCTGGTAGGAGATGCCGAAGGTGTCGCGGCCGGCGCCAACGGTCTGGAGGACGGTGGTGGGATCGGCGGGGGTGTAGACGTTGACCTCCAGGCCGGCCTCGGTGAAGTACCCCTTCGCCTGGGCGACGTAGATGCCGGCGTGCTGGGAGGTGGGATACCAGTCGAGGGCGAGGCTGACTTTCGTCGGTGCGGCCTGCGCGGCGCGGGTGGGCGCGGCGAACCGGCCTCCGAGGGCGAGCCCTGCCGCGGCGACGGCAGCCGCTGCGCTGCACGCGGCAAAGGCGCGGCGCGAGAGACGCTCGCCGTCCGCGACGAGCGTGGTGGCGGACGGGCGGAGGTGACGATGCTGGGTCATGGGGATGATCCTCCGATTCCTGCGCGGGCATTGCCCCGATCAGGTTCGACGGTCGGTGATGCGTGCGATCACCCTCTCAGCCCGGCGCGTTGCCCGAGCTCCCGTTCCGAGTGGTTGCACGAGGAGTATAGATGACCGCGCGCCGGGCCAGTGAGGGGTGCCTTTCTGCTCCTGTACCGAGGGAAGTGGTGGGAAGACGACCGGCTTTGGCGAAAACCCGGCCTGATGGATAGCTTTTCGCATTGCGGTCGTGCATGATTCGCGATGGGCCCATTGACAACTGAATGATCACGGTTCGCGCGGGAGAAGTGGGATGCGTCAGTGGCGATGGGTGCTCGGGCTGGTGCTGGTCGTCGGCATGGTCGTATCCCCGCTGCTCACGGTGTGGGCGCAGGAGGCCAGTCCGGAGGCCGTCGATGAGCCGGTGGTGACGGAGCCGGATGTCACGGAACCGGTCGAGACGGCGGAACCGGCGGGGACCGAGGCTCCGGTCGACACGGTCGTGCCGGAAAGCACGGCCACCAGCCCTGCGCCGGATGCGCCCACCGATGCGCCGGTCTTCTCCGGCGCGGCCGCCCCGGTCCTCACTGTCGGTGGCAGCACGGACTCGCCCGTTTCGGTTCCATTCGGTGGGCAGACCACGGTGGCGGTCTCCGGACTCGATTCGAGCATGCAGGTCTTCTTCTACACGGCCCCGTCCGGGTGCCCGAAGGACGATCCCGGCCGCAGCATGTTCCTGGGTCCGGTCCTGGGCGACACCAGCGTTCCCCGCACCGGCGCGCCAGGCACGACGGAGTACCTCCAGGCCCAGCTCTACGGCGGCGAATGGTCCAATTGCATCCAGGTGACCTGGATCGCCGCTCCCACCGCCACCATCGCCGCGACGGATACGGCAACGGCGAAGGCCACGTCGGCCGAGACAACGCCGGGGCCGATGAGTTTCTCTGTCAACGGGCAGACCAGTGGCACGCTCGCGGTCTCCCCGGAGGAGATCGTCACTGCTCTTGTCGTGAACGTCTCGGCGCTCGTGGTCTATGGCGAAGGCAATTGCGCCGGTGTGCCTGTCTACAGCTATGGGGTGTTGCCGAACAACGTGCTGAGTTGGCCGGCCAGCGAGTGGACGCACACGCCAGGTTTCAGCATGCAGGCCCACGGCATGGACAGCAGCAGCGGGAACTGCATCACCGTCACCATCATCCAGCCTACCGCCACCACCACGCCTGCCGATACCTCGACCGCCACCGACGTCCCCACCGCGACCGGAACACGGGTTCCGACCGCCACGCTCACACCGACCCAGACGCCGGTGCCAACCCTGCTCGTCAACGGCGGCACGGAGAGCTTCGTCCAGGTACCGCTCGGCAGTTTTCTCTCGCTCCACCTCCAGGACTTCTCCACGCTCGTCTGGTTCCACGGCGGTGGATGCGCGGCGGGGAGTTTCTGGTACGACTCGGCGGTAGGGTATTCGGACCTCGCGTACAACACGAACGGGTTCGATCCGTCGGTCTTCATCGACAACCGGATCAGTATCCAGGGCTATTCCGGGAGCTTCGCCGCCGGCGGGCAGCCGGTGACGACATGCCGGACGATCGAGGTACTCGGGTTGCCAACCGCGACCGCGACCGACACGCCCGTGCCGTCGATGACAGCCACAGCCACCGCCACCGCCACCCAGCAGGTGCTGGTGATGACGGTGAATGGCAGCACGGACTCGCCGGTGACCGTGGATGCTGGCGCGATGGTCACCATGATCACCTCCGGACTGACGCCGGGCGGCACGGTCTCCTATGGGTTTGTCCAGTCCGGATGCCCGTCGTCGGCTGGGTCGCCAGGCATGCAGGGACCGTATCCGGTGCAGGAGACGGGAACGCACCAGTTCGGGGCGGGGGGCGACGGGATCGCCGGGACGAGCTTCGCTTTCCAGGCGTTCCAGAACGGGGTGTGGTCGAACTGCATCCGGGTCGTCTGGGCGCCGGAGGCCACGGCCACACCGGCGCCCCTGTTGCTGGTCAATGAGAGCACGAACGCGGTAACGCACGTCGATTACATGACAGGATCGATCTCGGTGGACTGGAGCGGCATCCCGCTCCTGAACCTGTATCCCAACACCGACTGCAGCGGAATGCCGAGCCTGTATTACTCCGCGGGCACCGGCTCGCGGTCGTATTCCGCGATGTCGTGGGCCACCACCGTGGGCGGGTATGTCTTCAGCCTGCGTGGGTACTCCTCACCGAACCCGCAGGTGTTGACCGATTGCCGGACGGTGATCATGGACCATGCGCCCGTCACGCCCAGCGTCACCACGACCACGGCTCCCACGGACACCGCCACCGCCACCACTACCACTACCGCCACCGCACCGACCCAGACCCCGGCGGGCGAGCCCACCCTGACCCTCAACGGATCGATGGATACCAGCGTCACCTGGCCGATCGATGGGCCG
>JBQCJS010000685.1:0-2663 GCA_051952485.1 Thermomicrobiales bacterium
GAAAGGAGGCCGCTGATGGATGGGGAATCTCCTCTCCACCATCGCCACCGTGCGATGGCCCTGGTGAGCAACCGGATCGTGTTCATCGGCGCCACGATCACGGGTGTGGCGATGGGGACTTGCCTCGGACTCCTTGTCGCCGTCGTGGGCACCCTGAAGGCGCATCGGTAGCCCGGCCCCGGCGCACGCCCCGCTCCGTGTGCCGGGCAACGCCACGACACCAGGACGTGAGGAGACCGATGACGTCATGCTGTGCGCCGCACGCGAGCCACCTGGTGGCAGTGGCACTGATGCCCGGCCGTCCCACCCGAACCGACACATGCGCGAGCCCGCGTCCATGCAGGTGCCCGACCGCGCTATCCCCTCGGAAAGCCCTTGTCCGGTTCCAGGTGCGCGCCTGCACGTGCGCGACGGCTTCGGGATTCCACCATTCCCGAAGTGCGCCGAACTGCCAGGCGCCCGTGAACCGCACACGTTGCCCACCCAGCGTCGCTGAGTGGACTGTCTAGGCTACCGTGTCCTGTGCACGCCTGGTCGGGCCGCCAGGAAGGCGGCCCCCACAAACGACCGGACTGCCAGGCGATTCGGTCGAACCACTTCGTAGGGCGAACCCTCGCAGCTGCGGCCGGTGGTTCGCCGAGATCCCAGCGCAATGCCAGGTTAGTCTGGACAGTCCAATGATAGGACCATATCGCATGAGCCTCGGCCGTACACCGTCTCGCTTGAGCTGGCATGTGCAGGGAAGGCGGCAACCCACCGGCCGCAGCGACCACAACCACCGCGAGGGTTTGCCCTTTGAAGTGGTTGTGGTGGTGGTGGTCCGACCGGAACGCCCGCCAATCCGGCCGAACCACGTTGTCGGGCGGCCCGTCGCGCTGCGGACGTCATGGCGGCCCGCCAGGCGTGAACAGGACAAGCAAAGCGAGCCACTCCACGTGTAGCGGGAGTTCGTCACCGGCGATGGTTTCACCGACTTGGCTGGGGGTGCGGATGAGACATCTGGAGGCGTGGCCTGTCGTGGGCCACGGCCTGGCAACGTCGTCCGGGTGGGTCCGACCATGCATCGGCCTGCGGAGCGAGAAGTGAGCGGTTGCGTGTGGACGCCCTCTACCTGAAAGCGATGGCACTTGGCCTCGCGGGGTTCGATCCCAGCGGCGCGCTGCTCGCGATCGCCTGGATAGCGGCTGGGGCCTCGCGGCGGATTGTGCTCGCCTTCTGCATCGTCTACATCGCGGTGACGATCACGGTGCTGACCGGAGTTGCGATCATCCTCGGCGGCAACCTTCCCGGCGGAGGGTGGCATCCCCTCGCCGATGATCCTACGGCGAAGACCGTGGTGGAACTGCTGGCCGGCCTTCTGCTGGTGGGATTTGCCGCCTACAAGATCGTCGGCTGGCGTCACCCGCGGCCGGAGACGCCGAAGCCTCCCCGACCGCCCCGACACGTCTCGCCGGGAGCGGTCATCGGTTCGGCGGTGCTGCTTGGCTGTGGCATCGTGGGGAATCCGGCCCTGATCGCCCTGATCGCGGTCTCCGCCACATCGCAATCCGGCTGGCACGTGTTCTCGGCGGAACTGCTCGCGATAGTCGTGAACAAGCTCCTCGTGTTCGTGATGATCGGTGCGCTGATCCTGAACGAGCAGGACGCCATCGCCGAGTGGATCGCGGGATTCTGGGCCAGGGTGGCGCCACGCCTGGGAACGATGCTCGTCTATCTCCTGGGCGTCCTGGGGATCATCCTTGTGGTCGGGGCACTCCGGTAGAGCAATCCGGCTGTTCGCGTGACACCCCTCCGCGCGGAGCGTGCGAAGGCGATCCCGTTTCAGCCCGCCCACGAAACACACCAGGAGAGCCAGGCGTGAACGGGTTGCCCGATTGACACCGCGACCAGCTTGCTATGCGGGCGGTCATCCTCGGTCTGGTGACCTACCTCTTCGCGGCACATCGGGAACGCAGGATGGTCACGCTGGAAGGAGGATGATCGCAATGGGCCTCCTCCACAGGGCATGTCAAGACCGACACGATGGCACGGTCACGGCCGCTCACTTCGTCCGCTTGCAACGGGTGCATCAGCGGCAAGGCCGGAAGCATCCTGAGGATATCCCCAGGCATGGATCTCCTGACGTCTCATCCATGGGCAAGGCGATTGCTCGTATCGATGATCACGCGCAGCGTGAAATCCTCGCAGCGAGCGTGGCATCAGACAACGGGGCCTGGCACGATGCCTCACTGACGATTTCGATCGGCTTGCGGACTGCGAATGGCACGGTCGCTTGCCAGAGAGCGGTCTCCGGTCACCCTGTCGGGGAAGCGGGGAACGGTGTCACATGATGATGTTCGGGTTTCCTGCCAAGACCGAGCGCAACTCCGCTTCAGAGCCACCGTAATGATTGACGACATACCCTGCAAGCGCAGTGACCGCCGTCGCGTCGGGGGGGGAATCGGCCAGCGCCTCGGCGTAGTACCGCCAGTCATGAAGCGGCAGCATGGCGTCGAGCGCATGCGATCCCACGGGATCGAGCAAGGTAAAGCACGGCCATGCCGGAAAGATGATTCGTGATGCATCCGTGCCGCGAAAGGTGACCCCATTGAGCGTTGCCCGTGAGAAGTCGCCGCCAATCAGGTTCCCCATCTCGGCATAGACCGTGGGCACGTGTCCGAAGG
>JBQCJS010000686.1:0-3338 GCA_051952485.1 Thermomicrobiales bacterium
GAGCACCCGTGCCCGGAACGTTACTCCTCGGCGTCGATATCGGAACCTCCAGCGCGAAAGGCGTCCTCTGCACGCCCGATGGCGAGGTCCTCGTCACCAGGATCGTGGAGCACGAGACGAGTTTCCCGCGTCCCGGTTGGGCGGAACACGATGCCGAGGCCATCTGGTGGGGCGAGTTCGTCCAGATCACGCGCGCCATCCTCGCCGAGGGCTACACCGGCGATGACATCGGCGGCGTGGCCGTCAGCGCCATCGGTCCCTGCATGCTCCCGCTGGACGCCGACGGCAACCCCCTCCGCAACGGCATCCTCTACGGCATCGACAGCCGTGCGGGCGCGGAGATCGCCTGGCTGGAGGAGCGGCACGGCGCCGACGCCATGTTCGGCCTGAACGGGATGTCCCTCACCTCCCAGGCGATCGGCCCCAAGATCCGCTGGTTCCGCGAGCACGAGCCGGAGGCCTTCGGCCGCACGGCGATGATCCACTCCGCCAGCGACTACATGGTCTTCCGCCTCACCGGCGAGCATGTCATCGACCGCCACAGTGCGTCCTACTTCATCCCCCTCTTCGACGTGCGCACGCTCGACTGGGACGACCGCTTCGCCGATGGCGTGATCGGGCTGGACCGCCTGCCACGCCTGCTCGACGCCAACGAGATCGCCGGGACAGTCAGCGCGGCAGCCGCCGCCGAGACCGGACTGAAGCCCGGCACGCCGGTGACGGCCGGCACCATCGACGCGGCGGCGGAAGCGATCAGCGTCGGCGTCGCCCGGCCCGGCGACATGATGGTGATGTATGGCAGCACCCTCTTCCTGATCGACCTCGTCGCGGAGCCGCATCCGGACCGCCGGATGTGGACCGCCGCCTACGCCCTGCCTGGCCTCCACGCCGTCACCGGCAGCATCACCTCGTCCGGGTTGCTGACCACATGGTTCCGCGACACCCTCGGGGGTGAGGAGGTCCGGGGCGAACGCGCGGGTGGCCCGAATGCCTACGCCGCGCTCGCCGCCCTGGCGGATGCGGTGCCGCCGGGCGCGGACGGGCTGATCTGCCTCCCCTACTTCGCCGGGGAACGGACGCCGCTGAACGACCCCGATGCGCGGGGCGCCTTCGTCGGCCTCACCCTGCGGCACACGCGGGCCCATCTCTACCGCTCCGTGCTGGAGGCAATCGGGTTCGGCTTGCGCATGAACCTCGACGTCATGGCGGAGATGTCGGCCCGGCCGGATCGCCTGGTCGCGGTGGGCGGCGGGGCGCAGAACCGGACGTGGCTCCAGATCGTCTCCGACATCACCGGCATGGCCCAGGTCTTGCCTGCCCGAACGGTGGGCGCCTCCTTTGGCGACGCCCTGCTGGCCGGCCTGGCGACCGGCATCGTCGAGCCGGGCACCGCATTCGAGCGTTGGGTGCGCACGGCGGAGGTGATCGAACCAGACCCCGCCCATCGCGCCACCTACGACGAGGCTTACTCAATCTACCGGAGCCTCTATCCCGGCCTGAAGCAGGATCTGCACCGGTTGGGGCGGCTCGACACCAGCGGTACCGATCGCCCGGCGCGTTGATGACACCATACCCGTTGGGGGTATACTGACAGGCATAGCCGGTCCACGATCACCATCCCGGACCGCCGATCCGAACGAGCAGACAGGAGGAACCCGATGGCAACCACTGCGACCACCACCGACCCCCAGAACATCGAGCACGTCACCCTGCAGGCGCCGGACATCAGCTGCGGCCATTGCGTGCAGACCGTCCAGACCGCGCTCAACCAGCTCGACGGCGTGAGCAATGTGCTCGCCAGCGCCGAGACCAAGCTGATCGACCTCGATTTCGACTCGGAGGTCATCTCCCTTGGCAAGATCGAGGCGATCCTGGACGAGGCGGGCTACCCGGTCAAGCGCTGACCGCATCCCGGCCCATCCCCACGAAGCCGCGCATCCGGGCAGGGTGCGCGGCTTTGCGTGTGCCATGCGATTGACATGACGAATGGACCGGCGGATACACGGTTGGCGCAGGGCGTGCGGTAGAATGACCGCACCAAATCGAGATGGGCGAACTGGTGATCCCGCTGGTTCGGCATGTTTCCAGCACATCACCCCGCCGTCCACATCGGTCGTCCGGGGCTTGCGGTCGCGCGCGTTTCCTCGCCAGGATCGCCGGAATTCGTCGCGCGGTGGAGATCCCGCCTGCGGGCGGGGCCATGGAACGGTCGAATCGCGGGGCCACGGTCACGCCTTCGATCCCAAGGAGAGACGATCATGCCCCAGTCCACGCCTCCGGCCGCCATGCACCTCGTCGGCGAGGACGAGTCGCAGCCAGACCGGGCGAAGCAGGAGAAGGTCGACGAGATCCTCTCCACCCGGCCGCTGATCGTCGTCTCGAACCGGGGCCCCGTCACCATCACCCGCCGCAAGGACGACACCTTCTACGCCCGCCAGGGCAGCGGCGGGGTCGTCACCGCCGTGCGCAGCGTCCTCCACGACCACGAGGCGATCTGGATCGCCGCCGCGATGACCGATGGCGACCGCGCGCGCGACCGCATGGCCGAGGAGGCCGGCGAGCATTTCATCAAGGATGCCCCGGATTCGAAGTTCCAGCTCCAGTTCACTACCCCCAGTCCCGAGGCCTACAACAAGTACTACAACGAGATCAGCAACCCCCTGCTCTGGTTCCTGCAGCACTACCTGTGGGACACGCCCCGCTACCCGAACATCACCCACGAGACATGGGATGCGTGGGAGAACGGCTACGTCGCCGTGAACCGCATGTTCGCCGACGAGGTCTGCAAGGCCGCCGAGACGACCGAGGTCGAACCGGTGATCATGCTCCAGGATTACCACCTCTACTTGGTCGGCCAGATGATCCGCGAACGCCGGCCCGATGCGATCATCCAGCACTTCATCCACATCCCCTGGCCCGATCCGGATTACTGGCGCCTGCTCCCGCTGAAGATGCGGCGGGCGATCTGCGAAGGGCTGCTCGCCTGCGATATCGTCGGCTTCCAGACCCCGGAACTGACGCGCAGCTTCATGCACACCTGCGAGGCCAATGTCCCCGGCTGCACCTTCGACTGGAGCGGCAAACGGATCATCCGGGACGGCCACACCACCGAGGTCCGCGACTATCCCATCTCGATCGACGTGGAATCGGTGCGCCAGACCGCCTACAGCCAGGAGGCCCGCGCCTACGAGCGCTACCTGCCCTCGCACTGGAACGAGTACACCATCCTCCGCGTGGATCGCGCCGAGCTGAGCAAGAACATCGTGCGCGGTTTCATGGCCTTCGATCGCTTCCTGGAATCCCACCCCGAATACCAGAACCGCGTGAACTTCATCGCC
>JBQCJS010000687.1:0-3504 GCA_051952485.1 Thermomicrobiales bacterium
GCGGCCCTGACCGCCCGCTTCGAGGCATACAAGCAGGACGGCGACTTCGTCGGCATGGACATGGCGCGCAAGTTCCTGCAGATGGGATTCACACGCGCGCGGCGCTACGCGAACCACCGAAGCGGGCGCAAATGGTCGCCCGATCGCTCCGAGGTCCTGCCGCCGGATGTCGATCCGGTGAAGGCGGAATGCGCCGCGATCTTCAACGAGGCGTATGTGCGGGCGCGCGAGGACCCGGCATACCGGGAGCTGCGGGCCCGCCACCTGGCGCTGGAGGCCGAAGGCCAGTGACCCGCGCCGGGATCAGCCGATGGTGTACCCGCGCAACGCGATATCCAGCTCGTAGACCTTGCCATCCGGATCGAGCGTCATCAGGATCTCGAACTCACCGGGCACCGTGCTCACCCCGGCGGCCCCATAGGTGTCCCACCCCACGTCCTCGCTCATGATGGTGCTGGTGCCGAGGATCTTGATGTTCCCCTGGTCGGTGGTGAGGGGAGCGTCGAGGACGATATCGGGCGGCAGCAGTTTCCGCGCGATCACCAGCGCATCCTCCTGCGACCAGTTCTGGTCGTCCGCTTCCTGCGCCCGGCCCGCCACGATATCCTCCGGCCGGTGCGACCACAGGCTGATCCACACCGCCACGCCATTGGCGAAGGTGGCCTTCGTGCCGGGGCCGCATCCCTTCCACGTGTAGGCCTGAACCGAATCGCTGGAACCCGCCGCCCCCTCGCCGTACGCCGCGATCCAGGAATCGAGCGAGCCGCCCAGCTGGCCTGCGAGGCGTTCCTCCCCCGCCTCGACGACCACGATGGGCGTCGCCGCGACCGGGGAGGCAGCGGGTGTCGCCAGCGACAAGGGCAGTGAGCAGGGTGACCCGGGGTTGCCCGAGCGCGCCGGTTGGGCGGCAACGCCGACATCCCCCGCCGGGGCCAGCAAGGCGGCGACGACCATGGCGGTCGCCAGGCCAGCAGCGCCGAATCTCCTCATCCGCATCCACACCTGCACGATGATCTCCTCCCGAATGCAAACCCATCCACGTCATGCCCGTTCATTGTCCGCGCTCGGTCCCATCCCGTCCAACCGACGGCACGCGTGGCACCGCGGCCACCACGCCGCGTCCACCACGCCGGATGTGCGCTAGAATCCCAAGCGAATGCACCGCCGTGGCTCCGGGTCCCGTCACCGCATGGGTGGCCGGTGGTACCGGCCGGGCGGACGCAGATCACTCCCATCCGGTCGCCCCGGCAATGCCGTCGCAGTGGCAATGGCGGAACGGGGCCCCAGGCGCATCACCCGAGGAAGGGGTCTCCATGTCCCGCGATACCACTCCAGCCGGCCCGATCCAGTCGCTGTACGACCAGTTCAGGGCCGGAGCGATCTCGCGTCGCCGCTTCGTGGAGGCCACGATCGGCCTCGGCGTCTCCGCGACGACCGCCGCCTTCCTCGCGCAGGGAGTGGCGGCCCAGGGATCGGATGCCACCGCCGTCGCCTCCCCGGCTGCGTCCCCCGCCGCCTCCCCGGCCGCCGCGATGCAGAGCACCACCGCGCCGTCCGCCGGCACCGAGGGGCAGACCCGGGGCGCCGGTGGGGAGCTGCGCCTGCTCCAGTGGCAGGCCCCGACCCAGATGAGCATCCACAACAGCACGGGCGACAAGGACGTGCTGGCTGGCCAGGTGGTCCTGGAACCGCTGATGCACTACTCGGCGGACAGCCTGCTGATCCCGACCCTCATCGCCGAGGTGCCATCGCAGGCGAACGGTGGGATCAACGCCGATTCCAGCGTGGTGACCTTCAAGCTGCTGGAAGGGGTGACCTGGAGCGACGGCGAGCCGTTCACCTCCGCCGATGTCCAGTTCACCTGGCAGTGGATCATGACCGACGAGAACGCTTCCACGTCCTCCGGTGTCTGGTCGGTCATCAAGTCGATCGACACCCCGGACGAGCTGACGGCGGTGGTGACCTTCAACAACCCGACCCCGGCATGGTTCGTCCCCTTCACCAGCTCCGCCGCGGGGTCGATCTATCCGAAGCACGTGCTGGACGGCAAGGGCACCGACGGCAACGCCGCGTTCGGGCTCAAGCCGATCGGCACCGGCCCGTACGTGGTCGACTCCTTCAGCCCGAACGACCAGGTCGTCTATGTGCCGAATGACAAGTACCGCGAGGCGAACAAGCCCTTCTTCAGCAAGATCACGCTGAAGGGCGGCGGCGATGCCGTCTCCGCCGCGCGTGCCGTCCTCCAGACCGGCGAATACGACTTCGCGTGGTACACGCAGATCGAGCCGGAGCTGCTGGGCAGCCTCCAGAGCGACAGCGGCCCGGGCAAGTTCGTCGTCTACCCCGGCGTCTACGCCGAGCGGCTGCACCTGAACTTCTCCGATCCGAACACCGAGGTGGACGGCCAGCGGTCCCACGTCGGCACGCCGAATCCGCGCCTCGGCGATCCCGCCGTGCGCGAGGCGATGGCGCTGGCAATCGACCGGGACCTGATCGCGAAGCAGCTCTTCTTCGCCGACCTGGGCGAAGCGGCGAGCAACAGCATCATCTCCGGCATCCCGGCGCTGAAGTCGCCGGACACGGCCACCGCCTGGGAGTTCAACCAGGACAAGGCGAAGCAGGTGCTGGAGGACGCCGGCTGGACCGGCAGCCCGCGCGCCAAGGATGGCGTCGACCTGAAGATCACCTACGCCACCACCATCAACCAGGTCCGCCAGAAGGAACAGGCGATCGTCAAGAAGAACCTCGAGGACGTGGGCTTCTCCGTCGAGCTGATGCAGATCGACGGCGGCATCTACTTCGACTCCAGCGCCGGCAACGACCAGAACACCGGCCACATGTACTACGACATGAACATGCACCAGATCGGCGCGGGCTCGCCGCTGCCGGTCAACCTCATGCGCAACTGGTACGCCGGGCCGAACAACGGGAATGTGGCGCAGAAGGAAAACAGCTGGTCGAAGGAGAACACCTTCCGCTACGTGAACCCGGACTACGATGCCGTGTTCGAGGCGGCGGACAAGGAAGTCGATCCGGAGACGCTGCGCCAGCAGTTGATCCAGCTGAACGACATCCTCATCACCGATCATGCGGTGGTGCCGCTGGTGGATGTCGGCGAGAAGTTCTCCATGGCGCGCTGGCTGACGGAGGAGAACATCGGCTACGGGCCGTTCGAGCTGCTCTACTGGAACATCGCGAACTGGAACGGCACCCGCTCGTAACATCCCGGGCCACGCGGAGGCCACGTCCGGGGGGACGCCGGGGGCGGGGGCGGATGCGTGCATCCCCCCCCTCCCCCTGCCATGGGCGTCATGCCCGGCACGACAGCCGGGATCGTCCAGTCCTTGATCCGGCCCGCCCGAGTCCGGGTGGACGCGAGCGGGCCGGGTTCCGCAGGGGGCCGGCGCCTCCCGTCAGGACGCGGGCGACGCCCCCGGGGATGCTTCCGGAGAGGCGGCCGGCGTCGCCGACGCGCCCCCGTTCGCCTTCTCCAGGACCGCGATC
>JBQCJS010000688.1:0-8812 GCA_051952485.1 Thermomicrobiales bacterium
GCCGAGTGCATCGATTGCGGCGTCTGCGCCGAGGTCTGCCCGGTCGAGGCGATCTTCTTCGAGGACGATGTCCCCGAGCAGTGGGAAGCCTTCAAGGCGAAGAACCTGGCCTTCTTCAGCTAGGCACAGGCGCCACAGGAAGACCGAACACCCCGGATGCGAATGGCATCCGGGGTGTCCTCGTTCAGCGCGGTGGACCGTAGGGCCCCTACGGTGCGGGCGTGGCGGAAGCGGCGGGCACCGGCGCTGCTGGCGTGCTCTCCGCCACCGGGGTGCCTCCCGCGTTCGGCAATGGCGGCAATTCGTAGTTGGCCGACCACACCGCATCGCCGTTCACCAGGTAGATCGTGCCCGAGTTCTCGTCCACGACGAAGTCCTGCAATCCTTCGAACGGCTGCTTGACCGAGAGCCCCCCGGTCGTGAAGTCGCTGGGCAGTTCGAGCTGGTACACATATTCGCCCGTCTTGTCGAAGGCGATGATCTTGCCCTGGTTCCCATCGACCACGGCCACGTAGAGATAGCCGGTGGCCGCGCCGTTGGTGATCGCCACCACCTTCCCGTCGCCGATGTACGACGGCGTCACGCGGCCAGAGACCGACCCCCGGAAGAACGTCAGCACCTCGCCGCTATCGAGCACGACATAGATGTTGCCGTCGATCGCCATGTCCACTGCGTCCCCGAGCAGTTCGCGGTCTCCCGCTTGCACCCAGCCGGAGGGCGCCGCGACCGGCGTGGAGGGATCGCCGTTGAAGCGGTAGATGTTCCGGTAGTCCGACTCCAGGATGTAGACATTGCTGGAGAAGGCCCCGATCGGCGCCGGTTGCCACGGTCCCTGGTCGTTGATCTCGCTCATCGCCACGACATGCCAGGCATTGTCCGTCCCGTAGACGAAGAGGTTGACGCCGTCCGTGGTGTAGAGCCCATCCGTGTCATAGGCGACGTTGAAGAGGTGCCCCACCGTGGTGGAGGTTCCGGGCACCGTGCTTCCCTGCGCCAGGACCCGGTCGATCACCTTGCCGTCGGGCTGGAGCAGGTACAGGCTCCCATCGGCCAGGAAGAGACCGCCCGGCGTCCAGGCGAGACGGGTCGCGCCCGCCTTCAGCTCATCGGGAAGGCCACCGATGCGGGTGACATTCGAGACGCGCAGGACATGGTTCACGGTGTCCAGTTGCGCGGTGATCGTCCGTTGCCGCACATCCACCGCATCGGCGGGCGCGCCCGCCGCCGCCGCTGCGTCGAGCTGCCGTTGCGCCTGGACCAGTTCACGGTTGATGGCGTCGGCGTCGGTCATGCCCTGCGCATCCTGGATGCTCCGGTCGACCTGCACCAGGTTATCGAGATAGCTTCCTTCCGGGGTGAACAGGTGCTCGCGCAGGCCGGTCGCCAGCAGCAACGCCGCGACCAGCAGCAGGCACAGGAACGCCCATCCCACGGACCGCCGGATCGGCAGGCGGGGCAGGCGGGTCCGCCAGCTGTCCTCGCCCATCACCGTGGCGACCCCGCGATAGGACTCCACGCCGTGCGCGCCGGGCACCCCGAACTGCTGGACGTAGGTCGAGGGCGCCCAGGTGCCGTCGCGCTGCGGCGACACCTTCTCGGCCACTCGCAGGGTCCGCGCGCGCCATTGCGACCGCCGGTCGGGCGTCGCCTCGGCGGCTACCGCCGGGCTGGCGGCCATCTCCGTGCCGTCCGGGGCGAGCACGGCATCGTCATCCGGCGTGACCTCGACGGCAGTGGCGGCATCGGCCGTCGGGGGTGACACCGGGCGTCCAGGAATCGGAAACGCCAGGGCTCCCCGCGCGGCCCGGAGGGAATCGCCGGCCCGCCGGCCGACATCCCCGAGGGTGCGGATCGCCCGGCTGTCCGGCAACGGCGCGAATCCGAGCACGGTCACGGCGGCGTCCTGCAACGCCGCATCGGCCACCGCATCGCGGAACGAATCCAGGATGCGATCGGGGTCCCGCCCATGGAACAGCGCGAGGGACGCCTCGACGCCATTGCCCGCCAGCACCCGGTCGGCGATGGCCTTGCCCGTCTTCGCGGTGCAGAGGATCAGGGTGTCGCCGGGACGGAGGTCGGTCTGGGCGATCACCGGCGCGACGCGTGGCCCGAAGCCGAGCGGTTCCGGCGTGGGCATCCCCGACGCGGCATCGGCGTAGTAGGGCGACCACGATTCGAGGTCGGGAATCGCGTACACCAGGTCATCCTCGATCAGGATCACCTGGCCGGGAGGGACGTGCGCCAGCGTCGCGGTGGCCCCCTCCACTACGAGGGCCGAAGCGCCCACCAGCAGGCGCTCCGCCGCATCCGCTCCCTGGAGTTCGCGGATGCGTTCGTGCAGTGCCCCGTTGGCGGCGGCAAAGGCGCGGCCCAGGGCGACATCCGCCGGCTGCTGGTACTGCCGTCGCAGCTCGTTCGCGATGATCTCCCGCACCCACGACGCCAGGTCGGCGGTGTTCGGCGTCTGCTCCAGCGTCTCCGTGATGACGACGAATCCCCGCCGTCCCGAGATCAGGTACTCGGCGAGGTCGGTGCTCACCCAGGCGCGCACGTCGGAGGGCGCCCCCTCCTTTACCGCGAAGGCGACGGCCAGGGCCGGGGAAACGATCATGGAAGGACGACCTTGGACATTCCGCTCCTGTTCGCGCGCGTGCGGGACGGGGTTCGCGGCATCGCCGGGCACGACTCGCCCCACCTGGCGACCGGTGGGCGATGCAGGGAGACGCCGGGATGACTCCCGGCGTCCCGAATCGTGGCGAGTATACCGATGGGGTCAGGTGCCGTCGAATGGAACCTACAGGCTGTTGTCCACGTAGGAGCCGCGATCGCGGTTCGCGAGCACCGGGGGCAACTTGCCCTGCGCCGGCGCCGGAGTCGTGCGGGCTGGCTGCCGAACGACCAGCTGGCGCGGCTGGGAGGGCTGTGCCGAGCGCGGCGAATCGCTCGCGGAGGCGGTGCGCGACGCCGGCCGCTCCTGCGCGCGGATGGCCGCCTGCTGCAGGCGATCCACCCGCTCCTGCAACTCGCTGCCCGCCGGGCCAAGCTCCGGGATGATCGAGTTGGCGTGCTGGAGGATTTGCGCCGCCCCCCGATACTGCCCCTCGGCCAGCATCCGGGCCCCGACGTTCACCAGCATCCGGGCCTCGCCGCTGCGGTCGCCGATCTGGCGAGCCACCACGAGCGCCCGCTCGTAGGTGTCCAGCGCGACGGGCGATCCCTGCTCGTCCTGCGCCACCGCCAGGTGCTGCAAGGCCTGCCCATAGAGGGCCTGGTCGTCCGTCGTCTCAGCGACCTCGACGGCCTGCTCCAGGGCCTCCAGGGCCGCCTCGTGATCCCCCTGCCGCTGGGAAAGCCGCGCCAAGCGGCCGTAAAGACGAACCGCCGCCACCCGCTCACCCGCATCGGCAGCAAGTTCGAGCGCGTCGCCATAGAGCTCCATCGCCTCGTACGGGCGGTTCGCGTCCATCGAGATCGCGCCGAGGGCGGAGAGGGTCGCGATCACCTCCTGCGTCTCACCAAGGCCCTGGTAGAGATCCAGCGCGTGGCGATAGCATCCGCGGGCCTTCGCCAGCTGTCGGCGGGAGACGTAGATGCGCCCAAGGAGGCTCACCAACCCCGCTTCCAGGTCGCGATCGCCGATCCGGTGAGCGACGCCAAGGCCCTGCTCGATCGCCTGGATCGCATCGTCGGGCTGGTCGAACTTCCACAGCGCCTCGCCGATGGAGCCGAGCCACTGCGCCTCGTGGACGGCATCGCCCTGCGCCCGCGCGATCTCCAAAGCGTGCAGGAGATGGTTCAGCGCTTCGACGGGGCGATTCATCGCCGTGTAGGTCACTCCAAGTCCGCCTGCAGCCCGGTGCTCGACCGAGACATCGCCGGCGGCCTGGGCGGCGTCCAGCGCCTGGGCGAAGGTGTCCCGCGCCTGGTCCATGCGCCCCATCGAGAGCAGGACCTTCGCCTGGCCGATCGCGTCCGCGTCGCTCGAGGCAAGACCACCGGTCGCGGTCGTGGCGGCTGCGACAGCGGACGAGCGTGGGGCATCTGCCGCTTCGGTGCCGTGTCCGAGCTGGCGCTCCAGGCCGGAGAGCATCTCCAGCAAGGTGTTCTCCAGCTGAAGGTCTCCCACGTCGCGGGCCCAGGTCAGGCCGTCCTCCACATGCTGAAGCGCCTCGTTCGTGCGGCCAGTGACGATGAAGCCCTTGCCGACCTCGACGATCAGCTTCGCCTGCACCACGTCGTCGCCGTTCATCGCGACGGCATCCAGCGCATCCTGCTCCAGGAGCAGGAGGTCGGCCGGGTTCATCGTCGCCTTCTTCAGGTCGATCTGGCGCAGCAGCGCCGGCGCGAGGCCGTGGACGTAGCCGATCCGCGCGGCAGACCGCCCGGCCCGCTCGAAGAGGGCGATGGCGTGGGTCGCGTCCCCATCGCGGTGCAGGAGGTCCCCGAGCAGGATGGCCGAATCGACCTCGTCCTCCTCGTCGTTCGCCTCTGGCCCGAGTTCGAGTTGCTGCTGCAGGAGCTTGCGCGCCAGTTCCGGCTCCCCGGCCAGCGCGGCCCGCTGCCCGAGCCGGGCGAGGGCACGGCGGCCACCCTGGACGTAGCCAGCCCGTTGCGCGGCGCGGTAGGCATCACCCAGGAGCTTCTCGCGCTCGCGGGCGGGGTCCTCCGCCGGCAGCAGGCTGTCCAGCCGCAACGCGGCGTCGACCGTCTGGCGGTCGAAGCCCTTGGCGTGGGCCGATGCGTGCGTCAGGCGCGCGAGCACCAGGGCAAACTCGCGGTCGGACTCGACCCGCTCCGCGACGATCTCGTCGAGCTCGCGGAAATCGTCGTCCGAGAGCGCATCGAGCACCGCCGGATGGCGGACCTCGCTGATCGCGCCCTGCAGCGACCGTCGCCTGCCAACGACTTCGCGTGATATCTGGACGAGCACGCCACTGCCTCCACGCTTCCCTTTTCCGGCCAGTCGTTCAATCCATCCACTCACCAGGGACGCTCCTCGGTCAATGCCTGCTTCAGTCCATCGTTGGTCAGGTTGCCGCCGGAAAGGACCACACCCACGGTCTTCCCGGCGAATTCGTCTCGCCGTTTCCAGGCGGCGGCGATCGCGGCAGCACCGGCTCCCTCGGCGACCAGATGGGTCGCCTCCAGCACCGACACGATCGCCCGGCGCAGCTCTGCGTCGGAGACCAGTGTTATGTCGTCCAGTTTATCCCACAGGATCGCCAGCGGCAGCGAATAGGTGGCCCGCGTCGCGATTCCCTCGGCGAAGGTCTCCGCCTTCGGGATCACGGTCAGCCGGCCTTCCTTCCAGGCCGTGAAGACCGATGGCGACCCTTCCGCCTGCACTCCGATCACCTGGAGGCCGGGCTTGATGCCCTTGCCTGCAACACATGCGCCACAGGCCCCGCTGCCCGCCCCGATCGGCACGAAGATGGCATCCAGCCCCGGTTCCTGCTCGAGCATCTCGAGCGTGTACGTCCCGACGCCGGCGATCAGCTCCGGCTCGTTCGCGGAGTGAATGAAGGTCGCCCCGGTCTCGTCCGCGTAGGCAACGGAGGCGGCCAGCGCGGCATCGAAGTTCTCGCCCGTCGCCACGATCTCCGCGCCGAGCCGTTCCATCGCCGCGACCTTCAGCGGATTGTTCACCTCCGGCACGAAGATCGTCGCCCGGGCGCCGAACAAGCGCGCCGCGTAGGCGATTGACTGGCCGTGGTTGCCAGTCGAGGCGCCGACGACCCCCCGTTCGCGCTGCTCGTCCGGGAGCTGGCTGATGAGGTTGATGCCGCCCCGGACCTTGAATGCCGAGGTGGGATTCAGGCTCTCGCACTTGATCAGGAGCCGGAACCCAAGCTTCGCCGAAAGCGACTCGGACTCGATGAACGGGGTCGGCTGCAGATATGGGCGAATCCGTTTGCGGGCCGCAAAGACATCCGCGAGGGTGGGTATCGTCCCTGTCCACAGGGTCTGGTCGGGGGCGTCGATCACCGGCACGGCCTTCACTCGTCTCCATGACTGGGGCGCAGGTGTCCGTGTCCGGGACACGCGCGATCCACGCGGGCGGTTCTCCACAGGCAGGAGTGTCCGTTCACTCCTGGCGTGCCCTGAGTGTACCTGTCACTTTCAGCGGAAAACAGATGTTCCCCATTGTCACGGTGCCCTTCCGTCATCGCCACGCCGACGAACGACTGCGGCGAAACCGCATTCACCTTATAATGATCGGAGTGCCCGGCTCGTTCCGCGCGCGCGCTCGACACCTTGCCCACCACCCCACCACGGACAGATCCATGACCGCGACCGCTCCTTCCACGACCGCGCCCGACGCTGCTCCGGGCACTGCCGTCTCCTTCGGGCAGCGCCTCCGCGCCCGCACCGAGGCCGCGAACAGCCTTGTCTGCATCGGGCTGGACCCGACCGTGGAGGCGCTGCCCACCGGCATCGAGCGCACCCCGGAGGGAGTCGCCCGGTTCTGCACCGAGCTGATCGCGGCCACATCGGATATCGCCGCCGCGTTCAAGCCGAACCTCGCCTTCTTCGTCGGGCTGGGCCGGCAGGCCCTCGATGTGCTCTGGGAGGTCCGGCAGGCCGTCCCCGCCGATGTGCCGGTGATCCTCGACTGCAAGGTCGGCGACATCGGCTCCACGGCCGCCGCCTATGCCAGGGGCTGGCTGCAGGAGTTCGACTTCGACGCGATCACGGTCAACCCGTTCCTCGGGGAGGACGCGGTCGCGCCGTTCCTCACCGATGCCACGAAGGGCGCGTTCCTCCTCTGCAAGACGAGCAATCCGGGCAGCCGCGATGTGCAGGACCTGCCCGTCGGCCCCGATGGGGAGTCGCTCTCCCTGCACCTCGCCAATACCTTCCATGAATGGGATGCGCGCTATCCGGCGACCGTCGGCCTCGTGGTCGGCGCCACCTGGCCGGAGCAGCTCGCCGCCATTCGCGCCCGCTGCCCGGAACAGCCGATCCTGCTCCCAGGAATCGGCGCCCAGGGTGGCGATATCGCCGGCTCCGTCCGGGCCGGCACCGATATGTACGGACACAGCTTGCTTTGTTCGGCGTCGCGCAGCATCATGTATGCAAGCAGCGGTCCCGACTTCGCCGAGGCAGCCCGCAGCGCCGCTATCGCGCTCCGCGACGAGATCAACGCCCATCGCCCCCGGCGGTAGGTCGCGCATTCATTCCCAATCCGCACAACCGGGATCGACCCCAGGCCGTATCTCGGCGTGAGGTCCCCTCGGGACGCACGATGGTCCGCGCGGCGGGCCCAAGACCAGCAAGACAATCCGCCGGGGCGCGGCTCGGACCAGCCCTGCCAGCGGCACACGAGGAGTTCAGGGTGGAACACGGCATGGTGAATCGACGATGGTCGCGGCGGTCGCTGGTGAAGGGCATGGCGGGCGCTTCTGTCGCCCTCTCCGCCGGCCCCCTCATCCTCCCCCGCGCCGCCGGGGCCGAGAGCACCCAGGTGACCAGCGTCGATACCCTCGACGCCAACTACATCCCGCCGGACATGGGCCAGACCACCCTGCAGGTCTTCATCCCCGACACCGGCCACACCGTCCGCGGGATGATGCTCGATTACTGGCGCGCCAATGGCGGGGCATCCGTCTATGGCAACCCCATCTCCGAACCGTTCGTCGGCCCGAATGGCCTCTACAGTCAGGCCTTCGAACGCGGCATCTTCCAGTACGATCCCGCCTGGCTCAACACGGAAGATCCCACCATCCGACTGATGCCGATCGGCGAGCTCCTGATGAACGATCGCCGCCTCTCGCTGCGGGCCGATGGCCGGCGCGCCGGCAGCGACACCAGCGTGGAGGCGTTCACCCCGCCGACGCCGGAATCGAAGCGCGCCGCGGTCGTCAATGAACTCGGGGGCCGGTTCAGCGATGTCACCGGCTTCAGCATCGCCGGCGACTTCATGACCTGGTACGACGATCACGAGGGAACCTTCTACCTCGGCGAGCCCCTGAGCGAACCGGTGAGCGAGCGCGGAAACGTCGTCCAGTACTACCAGAACGGCCTGCTGATGCAGACCTCCAATGGCGCCACCATCGCCTCCCTTCCGGCCGATGCGGCATCCCGCTGGGGATTCGATGCGAAGGCGATCGATCAGGGCGATATCCCCACCTACAACGAGGCCGACTTCATGACGGCCGACAACCCGAGCGGCGTCGATTCCACGCAGCTCACCGGACGGCGCTCCATCGTCGTCAGCCTCAGCGAGCAGACCGAGTATGTCTACGAGGGCGATACCCTCGTCCTCACCTCGCTCATCAGCAGTGGTCTCGCACCGAACGTCACCACTCCCGGCAACTTCCACATCCGCCTGAAGTACCCGGAGCAGACCATGTCCGGGTTCGAGAACTCGACCGGTGAGGTCACCGGGTTCGCCGACGACAACGGCGGCGGTGGCAATGCGGGCGACACCCAGTGGACCGTGGACGACGTGCCGAACGTGATGTACTTCAGCCTCTCGGCCGAGGCGCTGCACGGCGCGTACTGGCACAACAACTTCGGCAACCCGATGAGCCACGGCTGCATCAACCAGCCGCTGGATGTCGCGGCCTTCATGTATGGATGGGCGCCGCTCGGCACCGCGGTCACCATCGTCGAATAGGCGAGGGTCGCACGAAAACCGGTGAATGTGGTCGGCGGGGAGCGGCGAGGGTCGCTCCCCGTTGGCCGTTCCGGACAGATGCAGCCCTCCCCGGCGACCTGCTACCATGCCGCTACTCCCGGCGCACCCCGCCGGAGCGCGATTCCGCCCACGCCCGATCGGACATGCCCTCCGTGACCTCCTCCGCCAGCA
>JBQCJS010000689.1:0-2061 GCA_051952485.1 Thermomicrobiales bacterium
CGGTCGCTGCACGCCTCCGCCGGCGAGCAGCAGTGGATGGTCGCCGCCTACGGGCTGGCCCTGGCGATCGGCCTGATGACGGGCGCCCGCCTCGGGGACATGCACGGGCGCAAGCGGCTCTTCGTGATCGGCCTCGCCTGCTTCACGGTGGCGTCGCTGCTGTGCGGGTTCGCGCAGAACCCGGAGATGCTGATCGTCTCGCGGGCGTTGCAGGGCTTCTCCTCGGCGATGATGATCCCGCAGGTGCTGAGCAGCATCCAGGTGATGTACCGCCCCTCGGAGCGCGGGTCGGCGATGGCCGGGTTCTCGGCCCTGGCGGGCGTCGCGGCTGTCTCCGGCCCGATCCTCGGCGCGGTGCTGACCGATGCCGATCTCTTCGGCCTCGGCTGGCGGACCATCTTCCTCGTCAATGTGCCGGTGGGCATCTTCGCGGTCTCCATGGCGATCCGCCTGGTGCCGGAATCCTTCGCGCCGCACCGGCCGAAGCTGGACATTCCCGGGGTGATCGTGCTGGGGGCCGGGTTGCTGGCCGTCCTCTATCCCCTCATGATCGGGCAGGAGAAGGACTGGCCGGCCTGGACCTTCGTCAGCATGGTGGTGGGACTCGCGATCCTGGCGGGATTCATCCTGCTCCAGCGACGCGAGGCGCAGCACGGCGGCGAGCCGCTGGTGGACCTGTCGCTCTTCAGCATCAAGTCCTACGCGGGTGGCCTCTTCACGATCTTCGTCTTCTTCATGGCGATGGCCGGCTACTTCCTCGTCCAGACCATCTACATGCAGGAGGGGTTGGGGTTCAGCATCCTGCGGGCGGGCCTGACGATGATCCCGTTCTCGGTGGCGGTCTCCTTCTTCGCGGGCCTCTCGGCGGCGAAGCTGGTGGGGATCATGGGCCGCCGGACATTGCAGATCGGCCCGATCGTGATGGCGATCGGCCTGCTGATGACGCTCTTCATCTTCAAGCGGAACGGCGTGGATACCTCGTCGTGGGCGCTGGCGGTGCCGCTCTTCGTCGCGGGCGCCGGCATGGGGATGGTCGTCGCGCCGATCGGCATCTTCGCGCTGTCGGAGGTGCCGGTGAGCAAGGCGGGTCCGGCCTCGGGCCTGTTCAACACGACGCAGCAGCTCGCCGGCGCGGTGGGCGTGGCGATCGTCGGCACGGTCTTCTTCAACCGGATCGAGCACTATTTCACCACGAATGGCGCGGCGATCCAGACCGGCGCGATGACGCCGGACAAGCCGTGGACGAGCAGCTACGAGATCACGATCTGGGTGATGGTGGCCTTCATGATCGCGGCTGCGGCGGCAGCCTCGTTCCTGCCGATGCATCCGAAGTACGACGACGCGGCGATGGCGCACTGATCGCCTCCGCGATCCGGTATCGGATGCCACGACACCCGGAGAACCCGCAAACGGCCCGATCCTCGTGAGAGGATCGGGCCGTTTGCCTTGACGAGGACGGCATCAGGCGGTGGCCCTGGCGGCCTTCTTCCTGCCGGTGACGACCGGGGCCGGAGCGGCAGTCTGGCGGGTGAGCGGGGTGCCGATCTCCGGGTGCCGGATGTACTCCGTGTAATTGCCCTGCCAATCCCGCACCTGGCCGTCGCGGAACTCCACGATCCGCGTGCAGATGCGGTCGAGGAAGTAGCGGTCGTGGGAGATGGTGACGATCGTGCCGTCGAATTCGAGGAGCGCCCGTTCCAGCTCCTCCACGGACGGGATGTCGAGGTTGTTCGTCGGTTCGTCCAGGATCAGGAAGTTCGCGCCGGTCAGGATCAGGCCCGCGATCTGGAGCCGGCTGCGCTCGCCGCCGGAGAGGTCGCCGATCCGGCCGAAGGCGTCCGTGCGGTCGAACGTGAAGGCGACCAGCGCCGAGAGCGCCTGCTGCTCGTTCAGCGGTTTCAGGCGGCGGACGAAGTCGATCGGGGTCATGCCGGGATCGAGCGATTCGTGCTCCTGCGTGTAGTAGCCGGGCACGATCGACGCGCCGATGCGCAGCGATCCCTCCGTGGGCGCTTCCTTGCCGAGCAGCATCCGGATGAAGGTCGTCTTGCCGGCGCCGTT
>JBQCJS010000690.1:0-10786 GCA_051952485.1 Thermomicrobiales bacterium
TGTTCGGGAGCGCGGAAGAGCGTATCGGTCGGTGCCGTTTCGACCAGCTTGCCGACATACATCACGGCCACGCGGTCGCAGATGTGTTCGATCACACTCAGGTCGTGTGAGATGAAGAGGTAGGTCAGGTTCAGTTCCTCCTGGAGGTCTTCCAGGAGGTTCAGGATCTGGGCGCGCACGGAGACATCCAGCGCGGACACCGCCTCGTCGAGAACGACCAGCCTCGGATCGAGCGCGAGCGCCCGGGCGAT
This sequence comes from Thermomicrobiales bacterium, assembly GCA_051952485.1. Classification (GTDB taxonomy): domain Bacteria; phylum Chloroflexota; class Chloroflexia; order Thermomicrobiales; family UBA6265; genus JASGDN01. The sequence continues at coordinate 252 of JBQCJS010000690.1, forward strand.
CGAGATGCGCTGGCGCTCGCCGCCGCTGAAGGCGTGGGGATAGCGGCGCATGTAGTCGGGCCGCAACCCGGCCTTGCGCAGGAGCTCGGCGACCCGGTCCTCCAGGTCGCGGCCCTTCGCCACCTTGTTCACCCGCAGTGGCTCGCCGACGATATCGAGCACGGTCATCCTGGGATTGAGCGACGAGTATGGGTCCTGGAACACCATCCGGATCTCGCGCCGGTAGGGTTTGAGGTCCTTCTCCGGCAGCGTCGCGAGGTCGACGACCCGCCCATCGGCCCGGCGGTAATTGACCTGGCCACCGGTGGGCTTGATGGCGCGGAGGATGGCGCGCCCGGTCGTGGACTTCCCGCAGCCGGACTCCCCGACCAATCCCAGGGTCTCCCCGGCATTGATCGAGAAGCTCACGTCATCGACGGCTTTCACCTCGCCGCCGCCCCCGCGCATGAAGCCCGACGAGAGCGGGTAGTACATCCGGAGATTCCGCACCTCCAGGAGCGGTCCGTCCGGCGAGGTCGTCTGTGGAGTCAGTTCGGGCTGGCTCATGCCGGGCCTCCCTCGGTGCTGGCGGCCTGCGGCACGGTCGATCCAGCGTGCTCCGCTTCGTAGAGCAGGCAGCGAACATTCCGCTCTGGCCCCAGCCATGTGACGGCAGGCTCCACGCGGTCACATAACCCAGGCATGAAGGCCGGGCACCGCGTATGGAAGGGGCATCCCGATGGCCGGTCGAAGCTGGAGGGCACCATCCCGGCGATCGAATCGAGGCGCCGCCGTCGCTCCTGCCCGAGGCGAGGGATCGACTTCAGCAGGGCGCGCGTGTAGGGATGCCTGGGGTCGTGGAAGATCTCATCGACCGTCCCCCGTTCCACCACCAGCCCGAGGTACATCACCACGACCTCATCGGCCACTTCCGCCACCACGCCGAGATCGTGGGTGATGAGCATCACCGCCATCCCGAACTCATCCTTCAGGCGCTGGATCAACTCCAGGATCTGCGCCTGCGTCGTCACATCGAGCGCGGTGGTCGGCTCGTCGGCGATCAGGAGGCTGGGCGTGCAGGCGAGGGCCATGGCGATCATCGCGCGCTGGCGCATCCCGCCGCTCATCTCGAACGGATAGCTGTCCACCCGGTCCTGCGGTCGTGGGATGCCGACGAACCCCAGCATCTCCACCGCCCCTGCCCGCGCGGCCTGCTTGGAGACCCCCTCGTGGAGGATGACCGTCTCCGCGATCTGGTTGCCGACCGTGTGAACGGGACTGAGCGAGGTCATCGGCTCCTGGAAGATCATGGAGATCTCCCTGCCCCGGATGGAGCGGATCTCCTTGCCTTTCGGGTCGAGTTTCGCGAGGTCGATGGTGCGCTCGGAGCCTTCCGGACCGGGCCGGTGGAAGAGCATCTCGCCGGCGACCACCCGGCCCGGCGGCTGCACGATCTGGAGGATCGAACGCGCGGTCATGCTCTTGCCGCAACCGCTCTCGCCGACGACACAGAGGGTCTTGCCCCGCCGGATGTCGAAATCGACGCCATCGATGGCCCGAACGAGCCCTTCATCCAGCGAGAAGTGCGTCTTGAGTCCGCGGACCTCAAGGAGCAGGTCGGATGGCGTGGTCGATGCAGGGGAATCGCGGTGTACGGCTTGGGCCATGCGGCAGCTCCATCGGAATCGTCGGAGGTCGATGCGTCAGGTCGAGTAGGGGTCGGCGGCATCGCGGAGGCCGTCACCGAGGAAGTTCAGTGCCAGCACCGCGATGACCACGAGACCGCCCGGCAGCAGCAGCCACGGCGCCTGCGAGATCGAGCGGATGTTCTGCGCCTCTTCCAGTAGGACGCCCCAGCTGTTGATCGGCGAGCGGAGGCCGAGCCCCAGGAAGCTGAGCGTGGTTTCGGCGAGGATGGTGGCCGGAATCGCCAGGGTCAGCGAGGCGATGATGTGGCTGAAGAAGGAGGGCATCATGTGGCGCCCGATGATCCGCATCTCGCTCGACCCGTCGAGCCGGGCCGCCGTGACGAACTCCTCCTCCCGCAGCGACAGGAACCGGCCGCGCACCACCCGGGCCAGGCCCGTCCAGCCGATGATCGACAGGATGAGGGTGATCCCGAAGTAGACCTGCAACGGACTCCAGGTCTTCGGGAGGGCGGCAGCCAGGCCCATCCAGAGCGGGATCGTCGGCACCGACCGCACGAACTCGATCACGCGCTGGATGACCGTGTCGATCGCGCCGCCGAAATACCCGGAGATGCCCCCGAGGATGAGGCCCAGGATGAGGCTGATGAAGACACCGATCAGGCCGATCGACATCGAGACGCGCGTCCCGTAGATGAGGCGGCTGAGCAGGTCCTGGCCCAGCCGGTCCGCGCCGAGCAGGTACATCGGCTGGGTCGGATCCTTCGGGCCGATCAGGTGACGATCCCAGGGAATGACGCCGAAGAGCTTGTATTCCGGCCCCTTCACGAAGAGCCCCACCGGGATCTTCTTCGACTCGTCGATGACGTACGTCCGGCTGAGGGTCGCCTGGTCGATCTTGGAGGTGTAGCCGAAGACGAAGAGCCCGAAGTCCCAGCCGTCGCGCGTATCGACGATGTGCAGCAGTTGCGGCGGCGCGTAGGTGTAGGTCGATTGCACCTTGGAGGGGTCCGCCGGCGCAAGGAACTCGGCGAAGATCGCGACGAGGTAGAGCAGGATGACGATCACCCCGCCGATCATCGCCAGCCGGTGCCGCTTGAACTTCCACCACATCAGGCGCCATTGCGAGGCGACGTAGATCGTCCGCTCCGCCTTCCGCGTGGAGTCGGCAGCGTTCGCACCCGTGGGCTCGCCGACCGCATCCGGCTTGGCGAGGGTTTCCAGTTCAGCCTGTTCGAATTCCATGATCGCGTTGCCCCATGTGTGCTGCCCGATCGCGTCGATGCCGCGGGTATCAGAGATGGCGGATCCGTGGATCGAGCCAGGCCAGCAGGATGTCCGACAGCAGGGTGCCGATCACGGTGAGGACGCTGGTCAGCAGGATGATGCTGCCTGCCAGGTACATGTCCTGGGAGCGCAACGACTGGAGCAGGAGCGGCCCGATGGTGGGGAGGCTGAGGACGATGGCGACGACCGCCTCGCCGGAGACGATGCCGGGCAGCGTCCAGCCCGCCGTGCTGACGAAGGGATTGAGGGCGAGCCGCACCGGGTATTTCATGAGGAGCGTGCGCTCGTCCAGTCCCTTCGCCCGCGCGGTGACGACATAGGGACGATTCAGTTCATCCAGCAGGTTCGCCCGCATGATGCGCACGAGCCCGGCGGTGTGCGTGGCGCCGATGATGAGGACGGGAATCCAGAGGTGCGACAGCAGGTCGGCGAACTTGCCGAAGCTCCAGGCCGCATCGACATACTCCGGCGAGAAGAGGCCACCGACGCTCTGTCCGAAGTAGCGACTGGAAACATAGAGCAGCACGAGCGCGAGCATGAATTCCGGGATCGCCAGCCCGAGGAAACTGAGGAAGGTCAGGACATAGTCGGCCCTGGAGTACTTGCGCACGGCAGAGAAGATGCCGAGCGGAAAGGCGATGGCCCACGTCACCAGCAGCGACGCGATCGAAATCCCAATCGTCACCAGCATCCGGTTTCCGATCAGGTCGGCGACAGGGCGGTTGTATTCGAACGAATCCCCGAAGTCCCAGTGGAAGAGGATATTGCGCATCCAGATCAGGTATTGCTGCCACATGGGCTGGCCGAGCCCGTATTGGCGTCGCAGGGCGTCCAATGCATCCTGGTTGACCGTCTCGCCCTGGCTGCTGAGCGCGCTGGCGAGGCTGGTGAGGAAATCGCCGGGCGGCAGCTGGATGATGATGAACGTCACGATCGAGATCGCGATCAGGGTCGGGATCATCAGCAGCATGCGGCGAAGGATGAATCGGGCCACGGTCGAAGTCCCCCGGAGCGCCGGGTGGACCGCGCCGCATCAGCGCGCCCCACCCGGCCACGAATGCCCATCCGCGGAGGCTATTCCTCGTAGTAGAAGGTCTGCGGATTGGCCGGCCCTGGCGTCATGTAGACGTAGGCATCGGGCATCCCGTCCGGCGGCAGGTTGTGCATGGAGTTCTTGGCGATCCCGTACCCGGGGCCGGGCAACCCGATGCCGAGGGCGTAGAACTGCTCGACCGCGACCTCCAGGAGCTGGGCCATGAGCGCATTCTGCTGCTCCGGGTCCGGCGTCGCCTTCAGCTGGTCAGAGATCTTCATCTGCTCCTGCACCTCGGCGGGCGGCTCCTCCGGCTCCGAGAGGGCGTTCGAGTTCTTGCCGTACCAGATCGCCCACGGAATCGCGAAGTTCGATTCCGTGCTGAGCGGCATGTACCAGCGCGGGTCGGGAATCGCGTCGTTGTAACCGCCGTCCCCGCCCCAGATCACGGCATCGTGGTCGTTGCTCTCCTTGCGGGTGTAGAGCAGCGAGCGGTCTTCCGTCTTGATCTGGGCATCGATGCCGACCGCCTGCAGGTAGCCCACGATGAGGTTGGTCGCGTCGATCGTCGCCGGATCGAGGCCCGTGGCGACTTCGATGGCGATGGTGAGCTTCGAGCCATCGCTGAGCAGGCGCATCCCGCTGCCGTCCTTTTCCGGAAGCACCTTATCCAGGAACTCGTTCGCCTTGGCGGTGTCGTGCTCCGTGTACTGCTTGGCGAGCGTCTCGTTGAAGAACGGCGTCTCCCGGCGCGGTGCCAGCTGCCACGGCTCTCCCTGCGAGACGTAGACCGTATCGATGATCTCCTGCCGGTTGATGGCGTGGGAAGCCCCGATCCGGAAGTCCTTGTTCTGGAAGACCTCGCGGTAGGCCGGGTTCTTGTGGGTGAGGTTGAAGGCCAGCGACACGGTATTCATGGAGGAGCGGACCGTGTTCAGGAAGTGGTACTGCCCCTTCTCCATGCCATCGGCGAGCACCGACTTGTTGGCGTCGCTGTTGATGTGCCGCATGTGGAAGTCGATCTCGCCGTTGGTGGCCTTCAGCAGGAGCACCTGGTTGTCCTGCAGCACATCGAAGTTGACGTTGTCGATGTAGGGGAGCTGCTGGCCGTCGGGATCGACCTTGAAGTAGTAGGGGTTCCGCTCGAAGGTGACTCGCTCGGTATCGCCATAGGGGAGGACCAGCTTCCAGGCATGCATTCGTGGGAGCTCGGGGTTCTGCCACACCGCATCGTATGGCGTCCCCGGAATGCCACCGCCCATCGTCCGGAAGAGTTCCACCCAGTCCGCCTTGCCGGCGTCCTTCACCAGCTGGTCCAGGTTGGTGGTGTTGTAGGTCTTGTGGAACTGCTTGAGATAGTGGGCCGGGTACCGCACCCATTCCCGCCCCCCGTCCTGGCAGAGCTGGGAGAGGAAGAGGCCCGCCGGGCGCTCGTGGACCACCGTGAACGTGACGGCATCCTTCACCTCGACGGTGAACGGGTTCTCGCCGAGGGAGGTGTTGAGTTCGGTATTGCGGTAGTAGTCGTTGACGTAGAACGCGATATCGTCGGTGGTGAATGGCTCGCCATCGGACCACTTGAGCCCATCGCGGAGGGTGAACGTGTGCCGCATGGCATCCGCGCTCACCTCGTAGGACTCGGCGATGTTCGGCAGCGTCTCCTGCCAGGCGAAGTCCCAGCGCAGTAGTCCGTCGTACCCGATCGTCCGACCCAGCCACGCGGTGTCCCCGCCGCCGACGAGCGCGGTGCGCCACGTTCCCCCGTAGGTGCCGACCTTCTCGCTGGGGGTGATGATCATCGGGTTCTTCGGCAGGCGGTCAGCGACGGCGGGAAGGGAGCCGGCCTTCACCTGGTCGGCAAGGCCGGGAGCCTCCGTGAAGTTGCCGCCCGCGACCGGAGACGGCGTCTGCGCGACAACCTTCCGTCCGCTCGCATAGGTGCTGACCACGAAGCCGACTCCGGCTGCCGCCTTCAGGAACCTGCGCCGCGACAACTGGGCGTCGACGTCTTGCGCTCGATTGACCATGAACCGTTCCTCCTCGGGATGTCGGGACACGAATCGCCAGGTCTGGTACCGGCGTCCCGGGCATCCGGGACGCCACGCGCCTAGATGGTTTCGGAGTCAGCGGCAGCGAAGCGCACCTCCCAGCGCCCTGCGCGGTTCGGTGCTGTTCCCAGCACCAGCCGGAAGAGAGCCCCTCCCCAGACGGGAGCGAGGCGAGCATCGGCGATGTCGATGCGTTCGATCGCCAGCAGGTTCAAGGCTCCCGGATCGAAGGAAAGGCGCAATGGACGCCGGTTCCCCTGCATGAGGAACGATCCAGGGCCAGCGGCGACCGGCTCGGTCCGCAACATCAGGGAGAGTCGAAGGTCGGCAGGATCGTGGTCGAGCTCCCAGTCGTCCGTCAGGATCACGGCGGGCCGGACGCCCCGTTCGAGCCGGAGGGTACGTGTCCATCGGGTGATGCCCGCTTCTGGCGGATAGGCGGTCGCCAGGTCGAGGGACATCTCGTCGGCGTCATCGGTGAGGGCGCATCCAGCGGCCCGCGCCATGACGTGCGATCCGGCTTGCTGCTCGATGCCGTCGATGGTCGGGAGGTTGTGATAGCCGGATTGCATCGTCCAGATGTCGTAGCGGTCGGGGCCGAAGGTCTTCTTCGAGTAGGTCTCCACCCCGACATCGACCACCTGCGGCACCCCATCCAGGGCGACGATGAAGGTGCCGATGTCGTTGTGGTTGTGGCTCTCGGCATTGTGGCCGCCCTTGGCGGCGAGGAAGAGGCCCTCCTGTGACCCGGCGCGTTCGCGGGCGGTCATCACCTGGATGCCGGGCAGCCAGGCGTGGCCGACAAGTGGCGCGGATCGCCCCAGGACGTCGGTCGGGATCGGATCGAAGAGCTTTGGCAGGGCCCGGCCGATCGATTCCCGCTTCCAGGGGAGATCGACCGTGTGGCGGGCCGCTTCGGCGCTCTGCGCGATCAGGGTGTCATCGCCGATGCGCGCTCCATAGCGGTAGAGCAGGTTGGCATCCGGTTCGGTCCGCGCGGGGCCGTCGGCGAAGTTGACATACCAATCGTTCCCGATGTGGGCGCGATAGATGTAGCGACCGATCTCCTGGATCAGGGGCAGGTCGAAGGCGTCGAGCCGGCCATCGGAAGCCAGCCGCAACCATTCCAAGCACTCGAAGAGGCTGGCCCCGGCGCGACCCCAGTAGGAGGTTCCCTCGTCGCAGCCGCCGTCCTCGTGATAACCATCCAGGAATGCGTCCAGGCCGGCAATCGCGCGGGCGATGATGGCGACCTGGCGGTCCCGGTCCGGCTCAGCGAGGAGGGCGGCGGCGATCACGTTGGAATGGATCCAGGGATTCCAGTTGTTTGGCGACCGCCCATCGTCCCTCGGGATGAGCCCGAGCCAGGCCCAGTCATCGACCGTCAGGTAGGGCGTCATGATGCGGTCCGCGATCTCGCGTTCGATGCGATCGAGTGCGACCGGCAAGGTGTCGCGATACGCCGGCGCGAGCAGGGAAGCGGTCCAGGCGAGCAACGCTCCGGTCTCCGCGGCGAAGAGATCGACCACCGGGAAGGCGGTATCCGGCAAGCCACGTTCGAAGCGCGGGGAGTAGCTGTGGGCGTTGACACCCCAGAAGCTTTCCTCGCAGATCGCCCAGATCCCGTTGGTGATGTCGTCGAGGAAGCGGCCGCCCCCCTCCGCGCACTCGGCGAGGACGAGCGACTCCAGCATGCCACGTCGCGCGAAGTGCGGATCCTCGAAATGAGTCCGGTCGCCCGTTCGGGCGAACTCCAGGAAGACGGTGGCCTTCAGTTCCGGCCAGTCTGCTCCCAGGAATCGTTCGCCCGCGGCCACCAGGCGTTGCCGTTCGGCGTCCGGGAGCGCAGTCCACCCGGCGCGATCAGCGACGGTCGGGTAGGGCTGCCAGGCGCCCGGGGCGGGAAGCGCCTGTCCGAGCAGGTCGCTCGTGAACCGATCCTGCAACAGGGTCGTCGTCCGGGATACCGTCGCGCTCATGAGGCGTCACGAGCGGGAACGCGGTGGGGACGTGCCAATGCACCCTTCCCCTCCACGACCATCAACGCGACGGCGACGAATCGATCCATCGAAGCATCCCTTCCCGCAACTCGCCCCGAGGATGGGCACGAAACGCCCACCGGTGCCCATCGCCACCGCCTGCCGAACGACACCATCCCGCTGGGGATGAGGCGCGCGACATTCACGCATGGCAAAGCCGGAACAGCGATCGTTTGGAATTGATAGGATATAGGATATGGATGGCAACCGGCGCTGTCAACTCCCGCACCGGGAATGCGCGCGACGCCCATCGTGCGGGCAGAATCAGTGCGCCAGCGACGGCACCGTCACCGTCTCGTCGTGGAGGCCCGAGACTAGCACCGACCCGTCCTCCTGCCACGTCACCTCCGACCGGAGCATCGTCATCTCTTGCCAATCCGCCGCATCGCCGATGACGACGAGGCAGGCCAGATCATGCTGGCCCGCGCCGGCGCGCGTCCTGAGGCAGGGGACCAGGACCTCGCCGTGAATGGCGCCGATTCCCGCATGAGCCAACGGCATGATCGCCGCGTCGTACCCGGAGAGCGCCCGGATGGCGACGACCCGCTCGCCGGACTGGGCCTGCGAGATTCGTGCGGCCGCATCGGCGTGGAGGGTTGGATGCTCGCCGGGATCGAACCCGAGCGCGGCCGCTCCCTCGATGACATCGAGCTCGCGCGCTCCATCCTCCACGACGATGCGATGCGCCCGCAGGTGGACATTCCCCGCCACCACGATCACCGTCTCGATGAGCGCCTCCCCGGCCCCGACCCGTTGCCGGTAGCGCGAGCGAATCCATCCCGGTTCCCCGCACGCCCCGGCCTCGATTGCATCACGAAGGCCGATCGCCTCACCGTCCGTCAGGCAGAGCATCCCGTCCGGTGCCGGATGACCGTTCACCAACCCGACGGTGATCGGCGCGGCGGTCGAGGCGTGGAACCTGCCGTACTTCGCGGGTTCGCCGTGCTGGCTGATCGCCGAGTACCGGTGGACCGCGCCCGTCCGACGGTCGCCAACCAGCAGCCAGCCCGGTTCCGGCAGGACTCGCACGTAGTCCGTGGATTCCACCGGGAGGGGAACCTCCTCGGCGGTCCAGAAGGGATCGTCGTCAGGGAGGCTCCACAGACCGCCGAATGCCTGCATCGCCCAATAGGGCGCACCGGTGGAGATGTAGGGTTCGCGGATCGCGGCGCTCCCGGTTGCCGTGAGCGCCTGCCGCCGGGTGCCATCGGCGCGGACCTTGCCCCGGTCCAGGTACCAGTGCATGTGCCGTCCGACCAGCCGGCGCAGGAGACCCGGAGCATGGGGCCACTGGCCCGCTCGATACGCCCAGAGCGGCGCGCCCAGCCGGGCAAACCCATAGGAGAGGCTGCGTCCGAACTCCGGATATGCGCCATCGGCGGCGAAGAACCAGGGAAGATGCTCCATCGCCAGGCCGACGCGATCCCGCAACACGGCGACCCGGGCCGGATCGGCCTGGCTGTCCACCTCGGCCCAAAGCAGGACGTGGGAGGCGAAGACCCAGAACGTGTAGTCGTCGAAATGATGGACCCCGGTCGCGGCCCCGTCGTCGTACCAGCCGTTCCCACACCAGACGCGATCGAGATAGGGTCCCGTCACATCCCGGATGAGGTCGCGATCGTGCGCAACACCGAGTTCGGAGCGGACCGCATGGTTGAGGACCCAGAAGAGGGCCCAGTTCGAGGTCCAGCCCTCATCCGGATACGGCGCGACCCGCTCCAGCCAGATGACGATCCGTTCGCGCTCCTCCGCCGACAGGCGATCCCAGATCCGGGACCGCGTGACCCACAGGAACCATGCGACCTGCCCGCTCTCGACCGTCCGCTGGTCGCGCCGGCCATCGGGGGAGTGGCCCCAGTACCCTGGCGAACGGGGATCGGTCCCCGACAGCACCGCCCTCCTGCCGAGCAGTTCCAGGTCGTAGTCGCGTCCTCGCCAGGCGATGACCGGCGAGCGACCCGGCTGCGAGAGCCAGCCTCCGAGCCCCCACAGCATCCGGGTGACTCCCTCGTAGCTGCCACCGGCATCGTGCCGGTTGGGGATGCCGTCGATCAGCAACCGGGCGCCATTGGGATCGAGGTGTTCGGCCCACCCCGCGACGAGGCGAGCCCAGAGCGATTCGGCGTCCTGCCTGGTGAACGGGGACTGGGGCAATCCTGACACCGTGAAGACCTCCCGAAGATGGCGCGCCCGTTCGGGCGTCCCGAGCGCGCGACGGTGGGACGGCGAGGCGCGCCGTTGACAGGGCAGATGTGCCGTATATGATATACAGACCGCTGTCCGTCCGCATCACCGCTGACTGCTCTCCATCGCCGGTCCCCTGTCAGGTAGCGAACCGGTCGCTCGTCGGGGAGGCGTGCAGACCCGAAAGACCAGGAATGACGTCCCGACGTACATAGGGAAAGCATGCGGCTCTATGATCTATCATGGCGCGCGGGGTCCAGCGGGAGGCGATGCAATGCGTCGTCTCGTGCGCAACGTCGGTCATCTTCCTGTTCCGTTT
>JBQCJS010000691.1:0-11892 GCA_051952485.1 Thermomicrobiales bacterium
AGGGAACGACGGCGCGGCATCTGGCCGGCTGTCCGCCATCAGCGAAGGGCGTTCCCATGAGCACCGACGACCCCCGGTTCGTGCACGAGGACCCGGATCCCGAGATTCCCTACATCAGCCAGGATGGGGTGGGCGACCTCATCACGGATGCAACGGACGGCCCCGGGACCGATCCCTCCGCTGCGGACATCGACCTGGAGCAGGAAGAGGATCGCAACGACTTCGACAACGATGACGACCTCGAGAACGCTGGCAGCTCGCCGGAGTTCCAGCATCTCCGCAAGCGCCCTCACGGCTCCTGAGTGCATTCCGTCCGGCGCGCACGCTTCGCGTGCCGGACGGGACCCCGGCTACTAGAGAAGATCGTGCTGTTCCGCCTCGTCGAGCGGCTCGATGAGGTCGGGAGTATCGTGCGCCGGGCTGTTGACCGCCTTGCTGACCGGATACAGGGCGATCGTATCGTCCGGGACCGGTTCCAGCAGGTAGCCCAGGGCATCGAGGTCGTTCTCCGACCGGCTCAGCCAGTGCTCCACCTCCGCAGGCGGGACGATCACCGGCATCCGGTCGTGGAGGCCGGCCATCGCATCGTTCGCCCGGGTCGTGATGATGGTGTAGGACGCGGACGGAGGTCCGTCGTCCCGTTTCGCCTCGTCATAGAGCCCGGCGAAGAACATCAGCGGTTCGTCGCGCGGGTGGATGTACCACGGCTGCTTCGGCCCCTTGCTCCCGGCCTCACGTTTCCACTCATAGAAGCCATTCGCGGGAACGATGCAGCGATTCCGTTTCACCAGCGAGCGGAACATCGGCTTCTCGGCGAGCGTTTCGGCCCGCGCGTTGATCGGGGTGACCGCCGGCTTCTCCCCCGGCCTGGTCCAGCGCGGCACCAGCCCCCAACTCATGTCGGCGAGGTCGATCCGCTCCTCGTCGCCGGACTCGACCAGCACGGGCAGGAGCTGGGAGGGCGCGGCGTTCCAGGTGGGATGAGGCGGGACGTCGAGGTGAAGGGGAAGGTTGGCCAGCATCTGCCCGAGGAGGTGAAGGTCGTAGACGGCGTATCGTCCACACATGGAGCGATGTCCTTTCCGGAATCGAATCGTCAGGCTGCGTCGTCCTGTCGCGGATTACGTGCCAGCTTGACTGCGGGCCGCGCGGTGATCCGAAACGGGTGATCGTACGTATATCTGTGCAGAGGGGGTACTATACGAACGGAAGCAACGTCCCGGTGCGTAGCGCGAGGCGCGATTCGTGCATCGCCGATCGCATCCGCCAGGCGGACGCCCGGTCTCTGGCGCCGGTCCGCTTCCAGGGGCGTGGGCCGCTTCGCCAGCGCCGTCATCCTCCCCTCGTCAGGAGTTCCTTTTCCATGGTATTCGAAACCCTCTTTGGCAAGAAGACCACGATGCCGACCGCCGATTCCGCCCTCCCCGGCCGCGATGGCTATGCCTTCACCGTGCCGACGACCCATGAAGTCCTCGGTACGCAGATCACTCCGCCCTATCCCGACGGGCTCGAGATCGCGGACTTCGCCCTGGGCTGCTTCTGGGGCGCCGAGCGGCTCTTCTGGGAGTTGCCCGGGGTCTGGACCACCGCCGTCGGGTATGAGGGCGGGTTCACGCCCTATCCCACCTACGAGGAGACCTGCACCGGCAAGACCGGCCACGCCGAGACCGTGCGCGTCGTCTTCGATCCGGCGAAGATCTCCTACGATACCCTCGTCAAGGAGTTCTTCGAGGCTCACGACCCGACCCAGGGGATGCGCCAGGGCAACGACGTCGGCAGCCAGTATCGCTCCGCCATCTACACGCACTCGCCGGAGCAGCAGGCCCTCGCGGAGGCCGCGAAGGCATCCTACGATGCCGCGCTGCAGGCGAAGGGCTATCCGGCGGTGACCACCGAGATCCGCCCCGCCAGCGAGTTCTACTACGCGGAGGACTATCACCAGCAGTACCTGCACAAGGTGCCCAACGGGTATTGCGGTCTCGCCGGCACTGGCGTCTCCTGCGTCATTCCGCGCTCCCAGCGTGAGACGGCACTTGAGACGCAGGCGCCCGACCTGGCGCCGGTCAGTGGCGGCAGCAGCACCGAGACGGATGCCGGGCCAGCCGGGTCGGCGTCCGATCCCGGGCTGAAGCCGCTCCCCTCCAGCGAGGAGGAGTGGCAGCAGGTCCTCGGGCCGGACCAGTACCGCGTGCTGCGGCAGGCGGGTACCGAGCGCCCCTTCACCGGCCACTACAACGCGGTCTGGGAGGAGGGCACCTACCGGTGCGCGGCGTGCGGCAATCCGCTCTTCGACAGCAGCACGAAGTTCGACCACGGCTGCGGCTGGCCCAGCTTCGGCGAGGCCCTGCCTGGCGCCGTCGAGTACATCGAGGATCGCTCGCACTTCATGGTGCGGACGGAAGTGCGGTGCGCGCGCTGCCATTCCCACCTCGGGCATGTCTTCAATGACGGACCCCGCGAGTTCGACGGGGCGCGGTTCTGCATGAACAGCATCGCCATCGACCTCGACCGGAATGCCCCGGCCACGTAAATCCCCATCGGATTCCACCCGGCGGGAACCGGGAACAGGAAAAGCCCTCCGGCGATTCGCTCGCCGGAGGGCCTTTGCGTGGTTCGCGATCCTGCGGACCGGGGATCAGTCGCCGGTCACGATCTCGGACGCCTCGATGTTCGCCGTCAGCTCGCTGAGGATGCCCGTCATGCCCTGGTAGCTGGACACGAAATCCTGGTTCCAGGTGTAGATCTGCCCCGCCTGCACCGACGGCAGGGCCGCGACGGTCGCGATCGCCTCGACCTCGGGGATCGGCAGGCCGCGATAGCTGCTCATGAAGAGATCGGTCTGGTACTTCCCGATCGTCTCGAAGCTCACGTACTCCCAGTAGTCGCCATTCGCCGGATCGATCGAGACCGCTGGGACCGTGAGGCCCAGCTCGCGGAAGTACATCACGTCGCCCGCGCGCTCCGGATTCGCGACGTAGAGCATGTCCGCGCCAGCCGCCACGAAGAGCGCGCTGATGCCCGGCTTGGCCTCGACGGCCGCCGTGAAGGCGTCCTCCGCATCACGCCATGCCGACTCCGCTGCCACGATGTCGGGTGCGGCCAGGTCGGCGCCCAGCGCCTCGGCCAGTTCCGCGAACCGGGCAACCGCGGCGGCGGCGCTCTGCACGCCGGAAATCGCCACGATCGGGGCCACCTGCTGCACCTGCTCCAGCGGCCCGTCGGAGGCGAGGCTCCAGTAGTCGAGGGGATCGTCCGGGGCGAAGGTCAGCGTGACGATCAGGTCCGGCCGCAACGCGACCAGCGCCTCGACGTCGATCGTGTCCTGCCCGTTCCCGATGATCTCCACCTGCTCGGGATCGATGTTGCCGCCAGCGGCCCCGAAGTCCCCTTCCGGGTTGGCGAGCCAGCCGAATACCGCTATGGGCCGGATGCCGAAGTCCCACAGCGGCGCCGCCGCGTTCACGTCGATGACCACGCGCTGCGGCGTGGATGGCAGCGTGACCGTCACGCCCTTGTCGTCGGTGAACGACCATTCCCCGCCCGCCACCGGCGAGGCCGCTGGAGAGGCTTCGGGGGTGGCCTCCTGGGCGACGGCGTTGCGACCGCCGGGAAGCGCCAGCCCAGCGGCCAGCACGCCCGCTGCGGCCGTGGTCGAGACGAACGAGCGGCGGGATTGGGGCGAACGAAGGATCGTCATGCAGGCAGGTCCTTTGCTGGGTGCGGATACGCCGAGGCCGTGTCGGAATTTATCCTACTGAATTGGTCGGCTTTTGCCAAGGACGATTGGCGTCCGCGCTGACGTTCATGTCTGGGTGCGGCATGGGTGCCCGACCGAGACCCGGAACGGGAACCATTCGCGCCGGGCAGGCGTCGTTCCTTCGCATGGCCGGCCCGGGGGGTGATGGTACGCTTTCCGGGCATCAGGCGATGACCGGTCTCCATGGGGAGGCAGGGGACGCGCGGGATGGTGGGCGGAGTGCAGTCCGGCTCCGGCATCCCAGGGACAGGTTCTTTTGGAGGGACCCATGCGAACATTCTATGGCTCGATCCTCGCGCTGCTGTTGCTGATCGGCAGCTCGGTGTCCGCCTTTGCCGCCACCGAGGCGACGCCGGCGGCGGATGAGGACACACCAGCGGCCAGTTCCGCTGACGTGAACCCGGTCAACCCGCAGGTCGGGGACGAGGTGACCCTCTTCGCGACGAACGGCGATGCCATCGCCACGGTCACCGTGACCGATGTCGAGCGGAACTGGGAGGGGTACGACGAGTATCAGGAGCCGGAGTCCGGCACCGAGTTCGTCGCGGTGACGATCCACATCGAGAGCACGATCTCCCGTGGCTCGGTGGAGGTCAATCCGTACGACTTCAGCCTGCAGGATGGCAAGAGCTTCCTGTGGAGCACGGCCTACGCCTCCAACGAGGACAGCCCGAAGGACGTGCAGGTGCTGCGCGATACGCTCCAGCTGGCCGGTGGAGAGGATGCGGAGTTCCTCGTCGTCTTCCAGACGTACATCGATGAGCCGCTGCAGCACGTCTACTGGAACCCGGAGAAGTCGCTGCTGACGCTGGCCGACCTTTCCGACATCTAGGGGCCGTTCGGTGGGGCGAAACGAGGCGCCCCCAGGCCGCGAGCGCGAGGCCCCCTCACCATACCGGTGAGGGGGCCTCGTCGTGTGTGCGGTGTTGGCCCGGAAGATGCCTGGGCCGGCGCCATGGCGGGCATGATGGACGAAGGGACTTGACAGGGTTTAGAACTAAACGGTATAGTCGCTTATGAAAGATAACGGGTTCGCGGAATGGTCCGCGCCACCCGAGCCGCCCGTCCCGATTCCACAGCAGGAAGGTCTCTCCCCATGGCAACCACTACCGTTACCCCGTACGCCATCGATGCCGCGCACAGCTCGGTCGAGTTCGCGATCAAGCACATGGTCTTCTCCACGGCCAAGGGGCGGTTCAACGACTTCACCGGCACCATCAACCTCGATGAGGGCGATCTCGCCAATTCCAGCGTCAATGTCACCATCCAGGCGGCCAGCATCGACACCCGCGACGAGGGTCGCAACGGGCACCTGAAGTCCGCCGATTTCTTCGATGTCGAGCAGTACCCGACCATCACCTTCACCAGCACCGCCGTGACGGTGACCGGTGACGGCGAGTTCGATGTCACCGGCGACCTCACGATCCACGGCGTCACCAACCAGGTCGTCCTCAAGGCCGAGAAGACCGGTGAGGGCGTCAACCCGTGGGGCGTCAAGGTGGTCGGCTTCGCGGCCGAGACGAAGATCAACCGCAAGGACTTCGGCCTGAACTGGAACGCGGCGCTCGAGGCGGGCGGGGTCCTCGTCGCCGACGACGTCAAGATCTCCATCGAGCTGGAGGCGAACCCGGCTCCGGCCGAGGCGTAATCGCCTGGCGCGGCCGTCGCGACTGTCGCGACGGCAGCGCGGCGGAACATGATCGTGCGAGGATACCGGCAACCGGCTGGATGGATGCGAATCCGTCCCCTGGTTGCCGGTTCTGTTCGTCCTCGTCCCGAAGGAGTGCGGATGTTCCTCTCGACCCTGACCTATGTCGTGGAGCTCGACCGGATCGAGGAGGCGCTGCCCGATCACGTCGCCTGGCTGGACCGCCAGTACGCCGACGGGGTGACGCTCCTCTCCGGTCGCCAGAACCCGCGGGTCGGCGGCGTCATCCTCTGGCGGTCCGGCGATCGCGCGGGCGTCGAGGCGCGCATCGCCGCCGACCCGTTCGTGGCGCGCGGCCTGGCCACGGTCGCCATCGTGGAGTTCCGTCCGACGAAGGCCGCGCCAGGGCTGGAATCGCTGATCGAGTGACCGCTCGCGGTGGGAGCAGGCGCGCAGCCACCGCCATCGTCACGACCATGAAACGACGCGAGTGGCGTGAACGTTCTATCCTTGGGGACGACATCGCGCCGCGTCCCGTCCTGCCTCCGCGCACCCGGGCGCTGGCGGGTGTCCCACCCATCCATCCTGCCGTCACGTCCGCCCCGACGTCCCCGCTCCCATCCCCGCTGCGAAAGGGCCCCTGCGTGCAAGATCCGTCCTACCGTCCCTTTTCCTCCTTCACGGAGCCGCCCCGTCGTTCCTCCCGCTGGCCGTGGGCGGCCGGGCTCGTCGCCCTCGTGGCGCTGGTCGCCATGACCGGCCTCCTCGTCAACGGCAACCTGCGCGACCGGATCTTCGATGCCACACCGGAGCAGGACGAGATCGCGATGGCCTCCACGGCCAACGCCGGCACCGCCGTCCCGGACATCGATCCCATCCCGACTGCCGCCCCGACCGAGGTCTACACGCCGACCCCGCTCGACACCACCGGGTCGGTCCGCACCGCCGAGAACTGGCTCGCGGCCTGGCAGTCCGGCGATTACGACGCGATGTACGACATGACGAGCAGCAGCACCCAGCGCTCGATCACCCGCGAATCGTTCATCGAACGCTACCAGGGCATCGCCCAGAAGGCCGGCCTCACGAAGGTCACCGCCAAGGTCACGGGGCAGCCCGGCCTCGATGGCAAGGTCCCCTACGAGATCACCCTCGATTCCAGCCTTGTCGGCGACATCTCCGAGACGAATGCCATCCCCGTCGTGAAGGAGGGCGATGGCTGGCGTGTCGCCTGGGCGCCGTCCCTGATCTTCCGGGATCTCGATACCACCAGCTGCATCGACTTCACCGGCACCACGCAGACGCGCGGCAAGATCCTCGACCGCAACGGCAAGGTCCTCGCGGAGGACAAGGTCTTCGCGCAGGTCAGCGTGAACGTCGGCGAGGTCTCCGATCCGGAGACATTCGATGCCCTCAGCGAGGTCATCGGCATGTCGGCGGACGACATCCGCACGGCGATCGAGGGTGCGCAGGCCAACTGGAGCGTGCCGCTGAAGACCTTCCCGCAGGAACAGTCCACCCAGCTCCTGAATGCGTTGCAGGGGGTGCCCGGCGCCGTGGTCACGCAGACCACCGCCCGCGTCTACCCCTACGGTGCGCTGACGGCCCACGTCACCGGCTGGATGAGCCCCGTCACCGCCGAGGACCTGAAGAGCGATACCAGCGGGACGCTGGAGGACAGCGGCCTCATCGCCCGCACCGGGCTCGAACTCGGCGCGAACGACCTGCTCGCCGGCAAGCCGGATGGCGAATTGCAGGTGGTGGATTGCACCAGCCGCGCCGTCCAGAAGGTGATCGCCACCGCCAAGGGCGAACCCGCGAAGGATGTCTACACGACGATCGACGTCGACTTCCAGAAGTCCGTCGACACCGCGCTCACCCAGCAGGTGCCCGGCGACCAGCGCGCGGCGGCGGTCGTCCTCGATCCGCAGACCGGCGCCGTGCTGGCGATGGTCAGCCACCCCTCCTTCGATCCCAACAGCTTCATCACCGGCACCTTCAGCAAGACCGACGCGCGCGTGGTGAACGATCCCCTCCTGACCGCCGAGATCAATCGCGCCACCGGCCAGGCCTATCCCACCGGCTCCATCTTCAAGGTCATCACCACCTCCGCCGCCATGAAGGATCTCGGCTATACCGCCGACACCCAGATCGACTGCCCGGCCACCTTCAGCATCGGTGGCCAGACCTGGGATGACTGGGTGGTGGAGAACGGCCTCTCCGCCCAGGGGATGCTCACCCTGCACAACGGGCTCGTGCAGTCGTGCAACAGCGTCTTCTACCAGATCGGCGCGGCGCTCGATCAGAAGAACGAGGAATACCTGCCTGACATGGCGAAGGCCTATGGCCTCGGTGCTGCCACCGGCATTCCCTACTTCCCGGAGCAGGGCGGGGTGATTCCCGATCCGGCCTGGAAGCAGCAGAACATCAACGACGGCTGGTCCACCGGTGATGCCGTGAACATGGCGATCGGCCAGGGCTATGTCCTCGCGACCCCGCTCCAGATGGCCCGCGCCTACGCCGCCATCGGCAACGGTGGCTTCATCCTCCAGCCCTACATCGTCGACCGGACGAAGGCGGCGGGGGAGAGCCAGACCGAGCAGGTGGGCAAGCGCGTGGAGCAGGGCAAGCTCCCGCTCTCCGCGGAGCAGCTCGGGGAGTTGCAGGACATGCTCCGCGACCAGACGAGCAACGATCGCGGTGTCGGCTCGGCCAAGGTCTTCGGCGACTTCGATTTCACGATCTCGGGCAAGACGGGGACGGCGGAGAACAACCTGGATGGCAGCGACAAGCCCCACTCCTGGTTCGCGGCGTATGGCCCCGGCACCGGCAAGGAGGTCGAGATCGCCAGCTGCGTGATGTTCGAGAACGTTGGTGAGGGCGTCTCCTACGCGGCCCCGGCGACGCGCAAGATCTATGAGGCCTTCCTCAACGACGGGATTCTCCCCGGCAGTTCCGGCGCCTCCGCCACGCCATCACCAGAGGCAAACCCCTAGCGCTACCAACCAGACGAACGCCGGTCCCCGCCCGGGTGACCGGCGTTCGTCTGGTCTTGCCGGATTCGTCCTCCTGCGGGATGCTGCGGGCACCGTCGATTGCGCACGCAGGAGGGACACATGGCAGCCTCGACACCCGTTTCCGACCCGACCCACGAGAACATCAGCGAATGGCTGGAGGAGCGGCAGGGCCGGTTCATCGCGATGGCCGACGAGATCTGGGACAACCCGGAGCTGGCGCTGGCCGAGTTCAAGGCGTGCAAGCTCCAGGCCGATGACCTGAAGGCGGATGGCTTCACCATCACCCCGAACGTAGGTGGGCTGCCGACCGCGTTCATGGCGGAATATACCCACGGTGGCGGCGCGGGCACGTCCCGGGGCCCGATCATCGGGTTCTTGGGCGAGTACGACGCCCTGCCAAGCCTCTCCCAGAAGCGCCAGCCCGGCCAGGACCCGATCGTGGTGGATGGCCCCGGGCACGGCTGCGGCCACAACCTTCTCGGCACGGCCGCCCTGGCTGCCGCCAGCGTCCTGAAGGCCTGGCTGATCGCCACGGACACGCCAGCGACCGTCCGATATTACGGCTGCCCGGCGGAGGAGACCTGCGAGGGCAAGGTCTTCATGGCGCGTGGCGGCGCCTTCGATGACCTGGACATGGCGATCACCTGGCATCCCGGGATCGATACGTCCGTCTGGGCGTCCAGCAGCCTGGCGGTGAACAACATCAAGTGGCGGTTCAAGGGCCGGACCGCCCATGCCGCGGGCAACCCGGAAACGGGGCGTTCGGCGCTGGACGCGGTCGAACTGATGAACGTCGGTGTCAATTACCTGCGCGAGCACACGATCGACAAGGCGCGTATCCACTACGTGATCACGAATGGCGGCGGCGCCCCGAACGTGGTGCCGGACGACGCGGAGGTCTGGTACTTCATCCGCTCCCCGGAGCGCTCCCAGGTCGAGGAACTGACCGACCGCGTGCGCAAGATCGCGGAAGGCGCGGCCCTGATGACGGAGACGACTGTCACCGAGAACTTCATCTCCGGCGCCTACAACATGCTGCCGAACAAGGTCATCAGCCGCACGATGGCCCGGGTGCTGGAGGAGCTAGGGCCGATCGCCTTCGACGAGGAGGACTACGCCTATGGCAAGGCCGTGGCCGAGCAGTATCCGGAGGGCCTGCGGCGCTCGCTGCTGACCAAGCGCCACCTGCCGGCGGATATCGTCGACGAGGGGCTTTCCGCCACGGTCTGGCCGATGCGGGATGAGGGCGAGCTCGGGTCCGGTTCGACCGATGTGGCCGATGTCTCCTGGATCGCGCCGACCAGCCAGTTCCGCACTACCTGTTTCGCGCTCGGGGTGCCCGGTCACAGCTGGGCGAACACCGCGACGGGCGGGGTCGGGATCGGGCACAAGGGCATGCTCCACGCGGCCAAGGGGATGGCGATCACGGCGGCGGAGTTCATCACCGACCCGGCGCTGCTGCAGGCCGCGAAGGACGAATTCGCGGAATCGACGAAGGGCCGGCCCTACCGCTGCCCGATCCCGGCCGACGTCCAGCCGCGCACGGTCTAGGCGAGGAACGAGAAAAGAGGCGAGAGAAAAGAGAAAAGAGACGTCGGCGTACGTCGAGGCGGAGGCCCTTCCCTGCCGCTTCGTGACAAGCGCCATTTCGCGCCCCTCTTTTCTCGTTCCTCCCGCCTCTTTCCTCTCTTCTCTCGCCTCTTCTCTCAGGCGGTAGCATCCTGCGCCGGGAGGAAGGGGAACGGGTCCGCCGCCTCGAAGGAGGACGCCGCATTGCCGCTGTAGATGCGGCCTCCGGCGATGGTGAGTTTCTTCACCGGCGCGCCCTCGCGGAAATCGAGATCGTCGAATGGCACCCAGAAGGTGTTCGGGGTCGTGGCGGAATCGAAGAAGGTGACCAGGCGCGTCTGGTCGTGGACCGTGCGCCACAGTGACGAGGCGAGGTTCGGCTTGGTCGGATGCGTCACGCCCAATGGCACGCTCACGGCCCGCATCACGCTCATCACGCTCGCGGCGGCCTGGTTCACGTACTGCCGATCGGGCACCGCGCCGATGATGCGGGGATCGAGCGCCGTGGGGATCGCCTCGATCATGTAGGAGACGCGGGCGAAGCGGTCGGCGGCGTTGAACGATCCCGGCAGGAACGTCATCGGGTCCACGCGCTCCCAGTACGACTCGATCGCCAGTTGCTCGTCGTAGCGGGGCGAGTTGGTCATCACCCGGTATTCGCGTCCGTGATGCAGGACGAGCTTGCCGTCCAGGAACTCGAAGATCGCCGAATCGCCGGACGGATCGGAGAGCGACATGTGGACGGTCGTCTCCCGGCCATTGGGCAGTTTCGGCGCGATCATCCGGATCGCATCGCCCTGGAGGGCAGCGACCGCCTCCGCGACGGTGGCGAACATGTCCAGGACATACTGCCCGAACCCAAGGATGGAGATCGTCGGTCGGGTGTCGGGCTGGCCGTAGTCCGACTCCGCGAGGTAGAGCCCGTTCATCACGAGGCCGGCCTCGTTCATGCCGTCGGCGCTGCCGATGTCGTAGGCCGAGATCACGAGGCTGCCATAGCGCGATGTCCAGGTGAGGGTCTTCGGCCCCGCGGCCCCATCACGCGCCAGGCCGCGGGGGAAGACCCACGCGTTGGAGTGCATGTCCTCCGCCCAGTCCATCGACCTGCCCGTGATCACCAGGCCATCCGCCCCCAGGTAGACCGCTCGCGTACACATGATTTCCCGTTCCTTTCCTGGCGACCGCGTCGCTTCCTAGAAGTTGCCAAGGCCCTTGCCGATGAGGTTCACCCCGAGAATGGCGAGTACGACCGTCATCACCGTGGCCGCGTTCTGGGCGAACCAGGCGCGAAGGGTCATGAGCGGAGCCCGGACCCGGTCGGGCGCGATCAGGTAGGCGATGACCGGACCGGCCACGGAGACGCTCGCGGCCGCCAGGAACACGAGGGCCACCACGAGCGCCTGCTCCCACGGCAATTCGGCGCTGCTGATCGTCTTCGCGGCCGCGATGTCCAGCATGATGTTCTTCGGCGCGGCGACGGTGGTGAGCAGGATGCCCAGGCCGATCATGCGGGCGGGGCCGTAGCCATCGATGGCCTGCAGCCAGGAGGGGAGGTCGCCGGTTTCCCCGGGGGCGGGCCGGCTCTGCCACTGCTTCCAGCCCAGGGCCAGGAGCCCGAGTCCGAGGAGGATCTTCACGATTCCGGTGATGGGTTTCGCAGCATCGGGGTCGCTTTCCTGGAGGAGCGTGCCGAGGGACGTGAATGCCGCGAGCACGACACCCAGCCCGATGAGCCACCCGATGAGGAAGGCCAGGCCGCTGCGTGTGGCGTTGGGCGACATGAGGGCCAGGATCACGGCAACGATCGCCAGGGGGCTGATGGCGATGCCCGCTGCGATCGTCACCGTGTCCCCGATAGTCGACAGCACGTCTGCTCCTCCACATCGACCCAGCCTGCGATCCGG
>JBQCJS010000692.1:0-3459 GCA_051952485.1 Thermomicrobiales bacterium
CCGCCGGAAATGCACCTGCACATCGTCGGCGTCGAACAGGATCGCCTTGATCAGGTCCAGTTCGCCCATCGAGACGCCGCCGGAGGTGATGACGATATCGTCCTCCGCCAGCCGCGTGCGCAGCAGCGCCTCCAGTTCCTCCCGCTTGTCCGGGGCCTTGCCGATCCAGGTGATCTCCACCGGCTCCTCGCGCAGGGAGGTCGCGAGGCTGAACCGGTTGGCGTCACGGATCTGGCCCGGTCCCAGCGGGTGTGAGGGTTCCACGAGCTCGTCGCCGGTGGAGAGGATGCTGACCTTCGGCTTCCGCGCCACCGGCACCGGATCGACGCCCATGCTGGCGAGCAGGCCGATCTCCGGCGCCCCGAACCGCGTGCCCTTCGGCAGCACCAGCGCCCCCTGCTTCAGGTCGCTGCCGACCGGACGCACGTTCTCGCCGGCCTTCACGTCCTCCTGGTGGATGACGACGTGATCCTCCATCAGCTCGGTCGCCTCGACCGGGACGACGGCGTTCGCACCGGGCGGCAATGCCGCGCCGGTCATGATGCGGACGGTGTAGCCCTCCGTCACCTCGGCGTCGATGATCGCCCCGGCGTGCTGGGTGCCGATGATCTCCCGCCACGGCGAGCTGTCCTCGGCGAGGACGGCGAACCCGTCCATCGTGGAGGCGGGGAAGGGGGGATGGTTCTCCGGCGCGAGGATGTCCTCCGCCAGGACGCGGCCCCCGGCCTCCAGGATCGGCACGCGCTCGGTGCCGACCGTCGTCAGGTGACGGGCGATGATGGCGCGGGCCTCGTCGGGTGGCCGCATGCGGTCGAGTTCCTGCATGTCGAGGGATGGGGCACTCATGGGGTTGACCTCGTGGCGTGGGGGCCGGGACGCGCGAGCGCATCCGGCAGGGAGGGCGATGCTTCGCCGCATCCTACCACTGCTGCGGAACTGGTCGATTGTCCATCTGATTGGACTTGTACTGGGGATTCCTGACCTGTATGATCCGTTCACTTGGGACACCCTACCAATCGAATATACCGTTGGGGGAAGTCATGATCTGTGGGCAGTGTGGGACTGTGCTTTCGTTATCGGATCGATTCTGTCCGAACTGCGGCGCGGCGGCAGGCACAGGAGTAGCCAACAGAACCTATCCGTCCTCGTCAACGGGAACCGGCGTTTCTATGCAGAGCCGACAGGAATACGAGCTGATGGGAGCATACTCCCGAAGCTTTACGTCGTCCGCCATCCTCACCCTTGTGCTCTACATCGTCTTATGGATCCCGGGTCTGATCGCCAACGTGATTTTTCTGAACGAAGCAAAGAAGGTCGAGCAACTCACTGGCAGACCGCCCGAAGGGAAAGGGTGCCTTACCGCGTTGCTCGTGTTCTGGATCGCCACAGCCCTGTTAGGGTGTGCCTTCTGGTTCCTGGTCATCGCCGGTGGCTTCGGGGCGGCTAACAGTTCGGGATCATGATGCGGTATCTGTCCGGTCTCTTTTCTCTTTCCTCTCGCCTCGTTCCTCGCAATGGGGGATAGCGCAATCGTTCACGATACGCCACAATGACAGCAGGGTCCCAGTATCAATCTGCTGCTGCGTACCTGCCGCCATCGCCAGGACCTCTGAGGAGGTCTCCGTCGGCAGCACGGCGCCTCGTACCACGGAAGGTACTCGCATGGCCTCCACCCCGGAATCCCCGTCGCGCCCCCCGAAGCCCCGCTCCGCCTCGCTCGACCGGCGCCGGCTGCTCGTGGGCGCTGCCGCCACGGGGCTCGGCGGGGTGAGCCTGATCCCCCTCCTGGGCAACGGCGTCTTCGCCCAGGCGACGCCGGAAGCGTCATCGGAAGCGTCACCGCAAGCCACGCACAGCGGCATGGCGATGGCCTCCCCGGAGGCGCCGACAGGCCTTGGCGACTTGCCCGCGATGGAATTCGTCGCGGGTGAGCCCCTGCGCGAGGTTCCCACCATCGTCTCCCAGGACGGCGTGCTGGAGGTGACGCTCAATGCGGGTGTCCGTGAGACGACCGTCGGCGGCAAGACGGTGACGACCGCCAACTTCAACGGCGAGTTCCCCGGCCCGACCTGGGTGGCGAATCCCGGCGACACCATTCGCGTCCATTTCGAGAACTCCCTGGACGAATTCACGAACCTCCATACCCACGGATTCCACGTCTCCCCGCTGGACAATGGGGACAACGTCTTCATCGAGATCGACCCGGGTACGACGTTCGACTACGAATACCAGCTGCCGATCACCCATCCGGACGGTGTCTACTGGTATCATCCGCATCCGCACGGGATTACGGAGAAGCAGAATACCAGCGGCATGGTCGGTACCATCCTGCTTGGGGGTGGGCTCGACAAGGTCCCGGGGATCGAGGGGCTGACGCGCCAGCATCTCTTCCTCCAGCTCAACCAGTTCGCCGAGAACGGGATGCAGGTGCCGATCGCGGAGCAGACGGCGGCGAAGCAGGTGCGGCTGGTCAACGGGCAGTACCAGCCGGTGATCTCGATCAAGCCGGGCGAGACCCAGCGCTGGAGCGTCTCCAACGCCAGCAGCAACGATTTCTTCCTGATCTCCCTCGGCGGGCACACCCTCTACCAGATCGCGAAGGATGGCAATGCCTTCGCCGAGATCCACCCGCAGGACCAGATCCTGCTCGCCCCCGCCGAGCGCGTGGAGTTCCTCGTGCAGGCGACCACCACTCCGGGGTCGTGGGAGTTGCGGACCCTGCCGTGGGGCCTCACCGACCAGGCGGAGCCCGACGTGCTGCTGGCGACGATGGAGATCGCGGGCGATGTCGTGCCGGTGCAGCCGCTGCCGACGCAGCTGATCCCGTTCGCCGACCTGCGCGACATGCCGATCGACAACGAGCGGATCATCGTCTTCTCGCCGGCTCCCGCGCCGTGGTATCAGCTGATCAATGACACGCCGTTCGACCCGAACGTGGTGAACGAGACGGTGACACTCGGTGCCCTGGAGAAGTGGACGATCCAGAACACCACCACGGATGCCCACCCGTTCCACATCCATATCAACGACTTCCAGCTGATCTCGGTCAATGGCGAGCCGGTGGATGCGCCGGGGTTGTACGACACGGTGATCGTCCCGGCGCTGGGGGAGATCCAGATCCTCCACCGCTTCCTGGACTTCACCGGCAAGTACGTCTTCCATTGCCACATCCTGATGCACGAGGATGCCGGGATGATGGCCGTCGTCGAGGTCGTGCCGTAGCGGCGCGGTTTTTCGGGGATGCGCATCCCCTCTGGAGTCGGTCGTATCGCGGCCTCGCGCTGAGGTGCGGCCGATTCCTACACACTTCCTACACAGACTCCCGCGATTGCGCGGATTCAGGACCCGATGTTGTCGTACTCAGCGCTCCATCGAGCTTCGCGAGCGCCTGGCGCAGGTCGTCCTGACTCGGGTGGACGTAGGTCCCCAGCGTGGTCACGATCGACTTGTGACGGAGGA
>JBQCJS010000693.1:0-4930 GCA_051952485.1 Thermomicrobiales bacterium
ACCTCGGCCGTGATCAACGGCTTCTCGGAGTTCATCATCGAGCTGTTCGGGCCGGAGATCGGCGCGCACGCCCGCATCTCGCCGGGCATGGCGACCCTGCCGGGAAACGCGGCCGTGGTGATCGCGGCGCAGGTGGAGATCGACGGCGGCCGGTAGCCCCTTGCGGCAGTCGACGGGATGCGCACAGGTGGCGGATGATGGGGGCCACGGCCACCACCACCACCTGCATCCGACGTCACCGCGTTCCTGGAGGGGCGTATGCGCACATCGCGACGGGAGTTCGTATCGTCCACGGTGATCGGGGTCATGCTGGCTGGCGGCCTGCACGTCGCCCGCGCCGCGAACCTGCGGCAGGCGGCAGGGCCGGAAGAGACCGCGGTCCTGCTCGCCGGTTACGAGTCGGCAGGCGACCTGACCTCGTTGCTGGCGTACCTCCACAAGGATGCCGCCGCCATCATTCCCCGGGCGGCGATTGTCGGGTGGTATCGGGACGTGTGGTTCCCGACCGGTCCTGGCCCGATCACGGTCACGGGTACCACGGTCCACGACTGGACCTGGGCAGTGAATGGCGTCACCTATCCGGGTACCGCCGAAGTCGCATTCGTCCAGTCGTTCGCAGACGGCCAGACGGTGAACGATGTCGTCCGGCTCGTGGAGTACGACGGCGTCTGGCACTGGTTCTTCGGGCGCGATCGGGATTTCGTGAATGCGCAGATCGCCGCCTATGCGCCCGATTCGCCGCTCCTGACCGCAGCCTCGGCACGCGCCGCATCGGCCTCCCAGGCCGGCGACACCGCGCCCTATGGCGTCACGGCGCTGGCAGGGTTGTCGGCGGATGCCTTCCTGGCCCTGGCCCCGGATGCGGCGGGACGGATTGCCCGCAGCCCGAGCGTGCCCGAGCGATCGTCCGTTTCCGGCGACGGGCAGGCGGCGAGCCGCATGATCACCTACTACAACGATCCCGACGGGGAGCTCTATCCGGTCGGCGTGGTGGGCACCGTCACGCTGGCGGACGGGAACGACGAACTCGCCTACCTGGAGGCATTGCTGGAGCCGGTGCGGGGCGAGGGTGGCGGCATGATCACCCCCGAGGTCCTGCAATCCGGCGTCGATAGCGGCGTGCGCTATCAGATGCAGACCGAGTTCGCGAGCGCGGCGGTCGGCAATGCGACCAATCTCTACTTCACCACGCCTGGCAACGGCATCGTCTACGTGATCGGGGCGGTGGAGGTGTCCAACCTCGCCGCGCTGGCGGAGGCGATGGTGTCCGGGGCCAGCCGCCGGGGCGCATAGCCCGCGACCCGGGGTATCCACCGTCCCGGCTCCGGAGAAGCAAGGTGCTCTGGCGCGATTCTGGCGTTGCCCGGAATGCTCCGTCGGCGTGGGGGCAGGGCTCCATCCCCATGCGATTCATGCCCGATGGCCTGATTCGGAGCGCCTGCACGCCGGCGGAATGCGTTCCCCGGCGGGACGATCGGGAGATTGCCGTGGCGTCTGCATCAACGCCGACTGGACCAGCGCGCCCTACCCTGGTGGTCATCTCCGGCATGCCGGCTACCGGCAAGTCCACCCTTGCCGAAACCCTCGCGGACCGCCTCGGGTGGCCTGTCTTCACGAAGGATTCGTTCAAGGAACTCCTGTTCGATGTGGCGGGCCATGACGAGGATGCCTTCGACGAGGCCGAATCCGGACGGATCGGCGCGCAGGCGATCGCGCTCCTGCTCGAGATCGCGCAAGGCCTGGTGACCGCGAACGTGAATGTCGTGCTGGAAGGGAACTTCCGCGCCGATCTTGCCGCGCGCCAGCTCGAACCGTTCCTGCCCCGGGCCGAGCTTCGCCATGTCTATTGCGCGCTTGACCTGCCGGAGATCCTCGCCCGCTACCAGCGGCGTCTTGACCGCGACGAGCGGCATCCCGTGCATGTCGATACCGGCAATCCGGAGGACCTGATCGCGGCGCTGCGGGAAAAGGATTACGGGCCGATCCGCCTCCAGATCCCCACGCTGATCGTGGATACCGCGAACGGGTTCGATCCGTCGGTGGAGCGGATCGCCGAGTTCTGCCGCACGGGCATCGCCTGATGACCCGGGCCGGAGGGATCAGGACGGGACGTCCCAGGCATCACGGATGGGCGCCAGGGCGGGGTCGCCGATGGCGTGCAGCGCCATGTCCGTGAAGCCGTCCAGCGGCACGTCGGGGTGGGCGGCGGCGTAGGCGCGGGCCTGGAGGAAGGTCTCCAGGGCATCGACCTCCTTCACAAAGCGCGCCTCCGGCGTCGCCCGCGCCTCGTACTCGTGCAGCAGGGCGCCGATCGCCGAGCGCGTCGCGTCCGGCATCATCGCGAGCAGGCGTTCGGTCGCCTCGGCCTCCGCGAGGCGTTTCGCCGCCGCCTGCTCCGGCGTGCGCACCCGGCGAACCGCGAAGAACGCCTCCCGCGCATCCGGATCGGCCGGGATGTCGACGGCGTCGTAGGGCGGGAGATCGCCGATCAGGGCCTCCGCGAGGTCGTGGATCAGGGCGAGCTTCAGCACGCGGTCCGCGTCCAGCCCGCGTTCGGGATGGGCGAGCGCCGTGATCCAGGCGATGAGGGCCGTCTGGAACGAATGCTCGGCGACCGATTCCGCCACCGCCTCCGGGATACTCCGGTCGACCCAGCCGGTGCGCGGCGTCTCCTTCAGCGCCAGCAGGGTCGCGAAGAGGTCCCGGAGAGCGATCGCGCTGTCCGGCGATCGCTCAGGCATCGATCAGGTGCTGGCGGAAGTGGGCGAGGGTGCGGTTCCAGGCGTCCTTCGCGTGCGGCCAGGCCGGGGCGGTCTCGTCGAAGGTCATGAAGGCGTGGCCGATATCGGGGTAGACAAAGAAGCCGTGCGGTTTCCGGTAGCGGTTCAGGGCCTCGTCGTAGGCGGAGACGTTGTCCATGCCAACCCCGGCGTCCTGGTCGCCCCAGAGCGCGAGCAGCGGCATGTCCATCCCGGCTACCTCGTCCTCGTCGAGCGGCATGATCGGGCTGGTCGGCGTGCGTTCGCGTTTCGGGAAGCCGTAGAAGGCGACGCCGGCATCGGGCCGGGGCGAGCGGGCGCCGGCGAGCATGACGTAGGTGCCGCCCATGCAGAAGCCGATGATGCCGATCGTTCCGGTTGCGCCCTCCTGCGTGCGCAGCCAGTCGAGCGTGCCCTGCACGTCGACCAGCGCAGTCGGCTGGTCGAGGTTGCGGTTCCGGCTCATGATGGCCTGGCGGTCGGCGTCGGCGGGCAGCGGTTCGAGCCGGGAGAAGAAGTCGGGCAGGGCGACGCGATAGCCCTCCACGGCGAGGCGGCGGGCCATGTCCTGGTAGAAGGGACCGGGGCCGTAGATGTCCGAGATGAGGAGGATGCCGGGAACGGCGGCATCGCCCTCCGGCGCGGTGACGAAGGCGGGAAGCGGCTGCTTCTGCCCGGTATCGAGGTCGATGGACGCCTCCACGATGGGGGCGCCGCCGGAGACGGGGATCACGGGGGAATCGTCGTGGCACATGGGGAGTCTCCTTGGCAGGCGGATGGACGATCTTGCGGCAATGGTGGCCGCAATTCACGGGCCGCGCAAGACCGGCGGGCGTCGTCATGGAGCCGCGCGACGGCTGCGCGGGTGTGGCCTTTCCGCGTACGATCATCAGGAGTGACCTGGAACTCGTGGGACGGGCATGATGCCCGGCGGGGCGAGCGAGCAAGGAGACGAGGCGTGGCGTACGACAGCGAATACCTGGTGATCGGGGCCGGGGCGATGGGCTCGGCGGCGGCATGGCACCTGGCGCGACGGGGCAAGGCGCCGCTGCTGGTCGAGCAGTTCGAGCTCAACCACACCCGGGGCGCGTCGCATGGGCAGACGCGCAACTTCAATCCTGCCTATCCCGAGCCGGACTATATCGCGCTGCTGAAGGAAGCCTTCACGCTGTACCGGGAGCTGGAAGCGGATTCGGGCACATCGCTCCTGAGCCTCGTCGGGCTGATCAACATCGCGCCGGAGGCTGAGAATGCGGCGCTGCAGGCGAAGTCGGCGGCGGGCGGTATCGAGTCCACGCTCCTGGGGCCGGAGGCGGCGGCGGAACGCTGGCCCGGCTGGCGGTTCGAGCAGTCGGTACTCTTCTACCCGCAGGCGGGTCCTGTCCGCGCCGACGACTCCTTGCGGGCATTTCACGGCCAGATCCGCGCGCTGGGCGGGACGATCCTGCCCAACACGCGCGTGACCGCGATCGAGACGGCCGACGATGACGCGGTGGTCCACACCGAGGAGCGCGCCTACCGCGTGAAGCGGGTGATCGTGACGGCGGGCGCGTGGAGCGCGAAGCTCCTGGGCGATCGCCTGCCGCGGCTGCGAGTCACGCAGGAGCAGCCGGCTCACTTCCCGCTGCTCGCCCCAACGGACGAACGGGCGTGGCCGAGCTTCAACCACCGGCCGGCGGACGACTCGAAGTACGGCTACTGGCGGTCCGGGATCTACGGGTTGATCAGCCCCGGCGAGGGGCTGAAGGTCGGCTGGCACGCGGTCGGGCAGGAGGTCGATCCCGACCGGCGCGATTTCCTGCCGGAACCGGAGCAGATGAAGGACCTGCAGCGCTACGTCGAGGAGTGGATTCCGGGGGTCGACTGGAGGCGGCCGGCGCCGATCAGCTGCACCTACACGCTGACAGCGGACGAGAACTTCGTGCTGGACCGGGTGGGGCCGGTGACGGTCGGGGCGGGGTTCAGCGGGCACGGCTTCAAGTTCACCCCGGCGATCGGGCGGGTGCTGGCCGACCTCGCGGAATCCGGGACGCCCGCCCCGGCGATCTTCCGGCTCGGTCCGGAGCGGAGCGGTGTGCGCCGCGCACGGTCGTAGGCGGACAGCGGACCGGGATGAGGCAGATGCGCCTTCTGGCCGATCCACGTGCCGCACTCTCGGTGTGATCGCGACC
>JBQCJS010000694.1:0-2252 GCA_051952485.1 Thermomicrobiales bacterium
CGTTCGGGACGCGCTCGCGACGATGTACACGTAGTACCTGTTCAATGGTGCAACACCTTTCGCTCAGGACCGGGCAGTTGCGGAAGTGCCAGATATCGACCTGGTGGTTCGGTCGATTGCGCTTCGCGCGGGGGTTCTTCGCTGCGCTCAGAATGACATGCCTGGGACGCACTGCCGATGGCCAGATGCATGCCACCTCAGTGGATTGTCCAGACTGACCTGGCATTGCGCTGAGATCTCGGCGAACCACCGGCCGCAGCAGCCACAACCACAACCACTGCGAGGGTTCGCCCTACGAAGTGGTTCGACCGAATCGCTTGGCAGTCCGGCCGAACCACGGTGTGGGGGCCCGTCGCGCTGCGGCCTTCATGGCGGCCCGACCAGGCATGCACAGGACACGTTAGGCGAGTCGGTCCACTGAGCGCAGCGAAGAATGACATGCCTGGGACGCGCTGCCGATGGCCAGCTGCATGCCACGTCAGGCTGGATGGATCACTCGGCGCGACGAACGATGAGATGTGGGAAGGCATGGTGGTTGGCGAGCGTTGTCAACCCGGGAGATGGGCGAACCACTCAGGGGCTAGCCTGCCATAGAAGTCGAGCAGTATCCCGAGCACGATCCTTCTCCCCGCATGCGAGTTCACCAACGTGGGACTGGTATACGGGTCGTACAATACTCACCGCAGTCAGCAGCCCGCCAGTGCGCGGCCATGCCCCGCCTTCACAAGGACACCCCATCGCGTTCATGAGCACCGACCGCCACCCCATCGCGCCGTCCACGCCCGACCTGTCCGCCGCGCCGACGATCCTCGACCGCCTCACCGCCGAGCAGCGTCACGCCGTGGAGGTCCTGGCGGGTGCGTTCGCGGCGGAGGGGGAGCTCTACCTGGTGGGTGGCATCGTCCGCGATATCCTGCTTGGCCGCGCCCTGCCCAATGACATGGATTTCGCGACCTCGCTGCCGCCCGAGCGCACGAAGGCCATCCTCGCGGCGATTCCGAACGCCGGGATCTACGACATCGGGGAGAAGTTCGGCACCATCGGCATCGTCGTTCCCGGCCCGCAGGAGGGCGATCCCGCTGTCACCGTGGAGGTCACCACCTTCCGCAGCGAGCAGTACGAGCCGGGCAGCCGGCATCCCGTCGTCGCCTACGGCGCCTCCATCGAGGACGACCTTTCCCGCCGCGACACCACCGTGAACGCCATCGCCGTGGATGTGCGCGACGGACGCATCATCGATCCCTTCTACGGGCAGGCGGACCTCCACATGGGCCTCCTCCGCGCGGTCGGCGATCCCGACGAACGTTTCGCCGAGGACCCGCTTCGGCTCCTGCGTGTGGCCCGCTTCGTCTCCCAGCTGGGGTTCGCCGTGGAGGCGGAGACGAAGGCCGCGATGACCCGCCAGGCCCCGACGCTGGTCCAGATCAGCCGCGAACGCATCCTGGCCGAACTGACGAAGCTCCTCACCGGCGAGTATCCGGACGCCGGGCTCGACATCCTGCTGGAGACCGGCCTCTTCGGGGTGGCGATGCCGGAACTCGCCGCGCTGGAGGGGGATGCCCTCGGTCCCGCCGGTCCGAACCGCGAGAAGGACCTCTGGGATCACACCAGGCGCGTCGTTGCGCAGGCGCCGCCACGCCCGATCGTGCGGTGGGCGGCGTTGCTGCACGATGCGGCGAAACCGCTCACCCGCTCCGTCGATGCGCGGGGAGAGGTCCATTTCTTCGGGCACGAGCGGGCCGGCGCCGATCTGGCGGGCAAGCTCCTGCGCCGACTGAACGCCGACAAGGTCACCCAGAGTCACGTTCGCCGCCTGGTGGACATGCACCTGCGTCCGGCTGCCTACGACGAGACGTGGACGGACAGCGCCGTGCGTCGCCTGGCGCTGGAGGCCGACGGCGTGATGGACGACCTGCTTGACCTCGCGGCGGCCGATGTCACCTCGGCCCGCGCCTCCAGGCAGCGCGCCGCGGCCGCGCGCGTCCAGGGCCTGCGCGACCATTTGGCGCGGCTGGAGGCGGAGCAGGCACTGGACCAGCTGCAGAGTCCGCTCGATGGGAACGCGCTGATGGCGATGTTCGACCGCAAGCCGGGCAAGTGGATCGCCACGATCAAGGATTCCCTGCGGGACCTGGTGATCGATGGGGAGCTCGCGCCCGGCGACACCGAGACGGCCGCGCGCATCGCCCGCGACCTGATGCGCCAGGAGGATGCTCCCCTGGCGTGACGGGCCGCCACGGATGCTCCGGCGT
>JBQCJS010000695.1:0-3756 GCA_051952485.1 Thermomicrobiales bacterium
GCGCGGCCTGGATCAGCGCGGCGGCGGTCGTGCTCGGCCTCGCCGTATTCGGGCTCCTGAGCCGGTTCGGCTACGTCTGGGTCGCGCTGGCGCTCGTGCTCTCGGCCGCCGGGATGCGCGTGGTCGGGGTGGTGGCCGGCAACAACGTCCTGCGCGGCCTGCCGGAGGACCGGACCACCGTCGGGGCGGCCCTCGTCGACACCGCGAGCGAGATCGCCTCGGGCGTCGGCATCGCGTTGACCGGCACGATCCTCGCGGCCATGTTCGTGGGGGAGATCACGGCGACCCCGTGGACGGTAGAGCAGACCGGCCAGTTCGAACGCGTCATCACCGCCGCCGGGCTCGTCCTGACTGCCCTGGCGGCTTCGCTCGTCGCTTGGGCGATGCTCCGCTCGCGACAAGGCGGACGGGACGAGACGCTGCCATCCCCCCGCGATACTGCGCTCACATCATCGTGACCTGCGTCTGCGCCTCAGCCTCGTCCGATCGGCCAGATCCCGGCACGATCCGGAACACCGGAAAATCCGGGGCGATGCGTGCGAACTCCGCGATCGGGGCGTCCGGCGCGACTGGGAGATGCGACCTGCCGGTCGTCGCGACCACGGTGTACGCCCTGAGAACGGGCGCGCGCTCGTCCACCGGAACCTCCACCAGAATCACCTCCTCATCCCTGTCCTGGTGCAGGACGGCTTTGCCGCCCGATGCCTGGATATTGCGAACCCAGTTCACGTCGGGCCCGAGCATCGAGACCAGGAACCGCTCACCATCGAGCGAGACCACGACCAGTGGAAACCGAATGGGCTTGCCACTGGCCCGGCCGATGACTTCGAGCGTGACGAGCGACGACGGGGCGATCCCGGCCCGCACCATCCGGTTCGTCAGCCGATTGAGCGCCCGGGCGACCGCGTTCGGCCTGCCCCCCGCATAGAACCAGTCCTGCATGCCCATGCCGTACCCTTCGCATCGCCCTATACACCGTACAGCGCACACCATACCGCACTGCCTATACGATGTACAATGCTGGTGAAATGGAATCACGATACGCCGCAGCCTCCGCGCCACCATCCAGTCTCACCCCCGAGGCGATCACGGACGCCGCGCTGGCCCTTGCCCGCGAGGGAGGGCTGGAATCGGTCTCGATCCGCAAGCTCGCCACCCGTCTGGGAGTGACGCCGATGGCGATCTACTGGCATGTCCCCAACAAGGACGCCCTGCTGGACGCGATGGCTGGTCGCCTCTTCGATGCCGCGACCATCCCCGGCGATCCATCCATTCCGTGGCCCGAGCGCCTGCGCGTCCTGCTCACCTCGCTGCTCACGGTAGCCCGGGCGCAGCCGGAGGTGGCTACGCTCCTCAGCACGCGCACTGTCCGCTCCGAATCCGGGCTCGCCGCATCCGAGTGCCTGCTCGCCGCACTTCGCGAAGCGGGGTTCTCTCCAGAGCGGGCCACCCTGGTGGCACGCCTCGCCATCGGCACGATCAGCAACCTCGTCGCATCCCCACCCGCCACGGTCGGTCCGCATCCCACCGGAACGAGCGACTTCCTGCTCGCGCAGCTCCCCGCCGACCGCTATCCCCGGTTGCGGGAGGCCGCCGACCCCCTGAGCCGGGCCACCGACCCCGATACCTACGATACGTTTGGCCTCGACCTGCTGATGGCAGGAATCGTGGCGATGGCCCCCCTCATGGAAGGACACACGATGACCACGACCACCGATCCCGCTCCCACCCAGGCCGCGTTTCCCCACCGCCCCGGAACGGTCGACGACCTGCCGGCCCTGATGGCCCTCTTCGATGCCGCCGTGGCGTGGCTGGTCGCGCGGGGACAACCGGAGCAATGGGGCAGCGAGCCGTGGTCGGCCAATCCCGCGCTGGTCGAACGGATGCGCGCCGCCATCGGCGATGGCGAGTTCTGGGTCGCGATCGACGGCACGGGCAAGGTGGTCGGCGCGACGATCGTGAGCGAGACACCGATGCCGTATATCGAGCCAGTGGAGGAACGCGAGCTCTACGTCTGCCTCCTCATCTCCGATCCCGCCCACCGCGGCGCGAACATCGGCGGCAGCCTGCTCGACCGGGCGAAGGCCATCGCCCGCGACCGCGGCATCGACCTGCTCCGGGTGGACTGCTTCGCGGGAGGCGATGGATCGCTCGTGCGCTATTACGAGTCGCAGGGATTCGAGCGGGTGCAACCGTTCGAGGTGAAGGGCTGGCCGGGAATGCTGCTCGCCCAGCGCGTGCTCACGGAATCCCTGGCCTGAGTCCGCTTCATTCCCCGCCGCCGCTACCACCGCCACCGCGCAGATCGTCCAGGAAACTGCCCACGATCTCGCGAACGGTTCGCCGCGCCTCCATCGGCGCCGGACCCCACCGTTCGACAAAACGGGACCGATCCTGCGCGCATACCTGTTCGCACATCACCAAGGAAGGCCGTGGCAGCACTCCGGGGATCGGCCCAACCGGGACGTGATAGGGCAGCCCACGATCCCGGGTCGTCAGCGGGCAGACGATGAACAGGTTGTTTCGCGCCATGTTGTAGTGGTCATTCGAAACGATCAGGGCCGGACGCCGACCGGCCTGTTCCCGGCCCGCCTGCGGATCGAAATCCACGATCCAGATCTCACCGGCCCTCGGCTCGGTCTCGCGCTCCACGACGCTCCTCTTCAGCCCCGTAGGGTGGCTCGGCGGCCAATTCGGCATTCGGTGCGGCCTGGAATTGCCCCAACTCGTCCTGATAGTCCAGCCACGCCTCGGGATCGGCATGGAGCCGGTCGAGCGAGGCATTGACGGCATCCCAGAATCGCCGCGTCCGATACTCCTCCACGAGATCCGTCACGATCTCGCCCATCGGCCGGTTCTCATCCTTCGCCAGTTCGAGCAGCCTGGCATGCGTTTCGGACGAAACCCGCACCGCCGGCGTCGGTCCCGCCGCTTTCCTCAATGCCGCCATTGCCACACTCCCTGCCGCATCATCCCGATTCCTGATCCTGCTTCCGAGTATACCGGCTGGCGCAACAACCCTGTGCACACATGGGAGTGCACCTACCGCGGCGGCCCTCGCATTGACGAACGACGCCTCCACCCCGTAGGCTGGACCTGCAAATCGGTCACGAGCCGGTGAACCATCGTCGCACCGGGCGGCGATCGTACCGGATACCGTGCGAGGTCAAGGGTCGGCATGTTCATCCTCTTCGTGGAGTTCCATTCCCAGGGCGCGACCCAGGACACCACATGGGAGCAGTGTGCCCGGTTCGTCCCGTAGTTTCGGGACCGACGCCCGCACCGCCACGCTCCCCCTCGACTCGTTCGACGGGGGCTTTTTCATGCCCGAAACGTGCCTCCCCACCCTTCGACCGCACGGAGCATCATCCTCATGGCGATCCTGATCCAGGCCGCGAATCTCTCCTGGGCCTACGGCGGCAACCAGATCTTCCAGGACCTCTCCTTCGAGCTGAAGTCCGGCGAGCGCATCGCCCTCGTTGGCGAGAACGGCAGCGGCAAGAGCTCCCTCTTCCGCCTCCTCGCCAAGCAGGAGAAACCCTTCAAGGGCGCCGTCACCCACATGCGCGGCCTCACCATCGGCTTCCTCACGCAGGACGTGCGGCTGGACCCGCACAAGACGCCCATCGCCCTCGTCGGCGAGGTGGTCGGCACGGCGGACGCAATCGGCGACCAGCTCGCCGCGCTCGAGGCGAAGATGGCCGAGCCGCTCTCCGACGACGAGCTGGCCGATGTGATCGACCAGTACAACGCCCT
>JBQCJS010000696.1:0-5792 GCA_051952485.1 Thermomicrobiales bacterium
TGGGTTATTTTGTGCGGGGTCTGGTATTGTGGTTTGTTTGGTGGGGGCGTGGTGCTCTGGGCGCCCACTGGGGCCGCATCGACGGGAGGTCCAGGCGGTTGGGTGGCATGGATTCTTGATACCGCCGCGGATGCGGATTCCGTGGTCGTTCCGGCAAGCCATACACGCAAGGAGGGGACGCCTCATCGGCGTCCCCTCCTTGCGTTTCGGGAAGAATCGGGCGGATCAGCGCGTCCAGGTGACCGCATCGCCGAGTACCGAGCCGAGGTAGTCGCGGCTCATCTTCGCGGCCTCGCGGGGCGGGCGGGGCGAGCGTGACGTGCCATCCAGCTCGACATTCACCCACGGATCGCGGTTGCTGCCCGCCAGGATCTCCAGGATCTGTGGCATGGGCAGGATGCCGCTGCCGATCGGCTCGTAGTTCACGTAGCCGGAGAGGTCGCCATCGGCGTCCGTATGGCCGTTCCAGTCCTTCAGGTGGACGTGCGAGATGCGCGGCAGGTAGGTCGTCAGCACCTCGACGATGTCGCTGCCACCCTTCGCGATCTGTCCCGTGTCCGGCGCGAAACCCACCAGCGCCGGATCGGTCAGGCGCATGATCTCCTCGATATCGCGATGCGTCTCGATCGCCGTGCCGGTGTGGGGATGCAGCGCGAGGTCCAGCCCGATCTGCGCGCAGTAGCCGCCGATCGCGTTCAGCGCCTCCCCCAGCCGGGCGAGGGCATCGTCGTCGAGGCCGCCCTCCGGTCGCGATCCTCCCTGCACCACGAAGGCGGACGCGCCGATTTCCTTCGCGGCGTCGGCCTCGCGGCGGGCGGATTCCAGGTCCTCCGCTGCCTTCGCCGGGTCGATCCATTCCTTGAAGCAGTAGGCCGCGCTGGTCGGGATGCTGTAGCGTTCCACCAGCGCCCGGTAGCCGCCGGGTTTCTCGTTCCAGTCGATGATCGTGAAGGCGAAGGTCTCGAAACTCATGTACCCGAGTTCCGCCGTGTCGCGGTAGGCCGCCTCGGTGTCGCCGGGAATGCCCCAGGTAATGCCGGTGTGTCCGATCTTCACGATCACGCCCCTCCCACGGTCGTCGTGGCTGCCGCATTGGCGTCGAATGGCGCCAGGTAGGGTGCCAGCGTCGAGCGGCACCAGGCGACCGATTCCGCCAGCCACTCGAAGTAATCCTCGTTGGGCGGCATCCAGCCGATCTCGATCGCCAGGATCAGGTCGTCCGCGAAGGGCGAACGGGAAAGGATCTCTCCCACCTTGTCCAGGCAGAGGTGCCCGCGGCCCAGCGGCGCACCGACGATCTTTCCGCCGTCCGGCGTCACCGGGCTGATGAACATCTCCTTGAAGTGCGTGGCGTAGCAGACCTCGACGCACGCTTCCGCCGCTGCGACGGCGTCCTCGATCACGAGCGGGCAATTCCCCGTATCGAGCTTGATCCCCAGCGCTGGCGAGCCGATCGGCCCGATCACGTGATCCATCAGGTCCGTCACGCGGTAGTCGGCGTGGTTCTCGTAGGCCAGCTTCAGGCCGGAGGCCTCCGCGATCTCCACCCACGGGCGAATCCCGTCGCGGATCATCTCCATCTGCCGCTCGAACGGCGGATCGTCCACGAACCGGTTGACGGAGAAGGGCATTCCCCCGATGCCGATGGCCTTCACGCCCAGCTGGACGGCGGCATCCGCGAACTCCTGGAAGGCATCCGGCGTCACGGTCGGATGCGTGAGGTCGTCCCCGAAGTCGGCGGAGAGCGCGATGCCGTGCCTGGCCAGCAGGTTTCCCAGCCGGTCGATCTCCTCCGGCTTGCCGATGTAGGGCGTGAGGTCGCCTTCGACGGCATCGAAGCCCAGGTCCCGGCAGCGGGGAATGAACCACCCGAGGACATCGTTCATGTCGATCTGCGGCTGCTCGTGCCGATGGTAGAACTGGTGCGGTCGCCCGGAGGTGTTGGCGGGCGGCCGCCCGGAACTGTAGTAGCGCGTGCGCCGTGCGTGATTGACGAACTCGAATCCCGCGAATCCCAGTTTCATCCCGGATGCTGCTCCCTGCGATGATGGCGACAAGAC
Source organism: Thermomicrobiales bacterium (assembly GCA_051952485.1). Classification (GTDB taxonomy): domain Bacteria; phylum Chloroflexota; class Chloroflexia; order Thermomicrobiales; family UBA6265; genus JASGDN01. The sequence continues at coordinate 2,061 of JBQCJS010000696.1, forward strand.
AGGCGAGTGGGTGGGGTGGTCGTGGCCGTGATGCTGGCTCAGTTGAGCTGGATTTCCCCGGCCACGAGCATGGCTTCCAGGGGCGAGGTCTGCACGTCGAGCGGCAGCGAGACCTTCATGCGGCGGCGGCTGGACTCGTAGATGGCGTTCACGATCTCCAGGTCGGTGCGTCCGGAGGCGCCGCTCATGGGGTGGCTCACGCCGGTCTCCACGCCCTCGATCATGCGCGCCAGCGCGGCCACCATCGCGCCTTCGAGATCGGAATCGGGCACCGTGGGCGCCTCGCCGCTGTTCACGCGGACGCGAACCCGCGTGCCGTCCTCGAACGCCGAATCGCCGCTGAGTTCGATCCGGCCATTCGTGCCCTCGATGATGAAGCGCTGGTAGCCGGGGCGGGCGAGGTTGCCCATCTCCAGGTGGCCGCGCACGCCATTCTCGAAGAAGAGGATCGCCAGGGCGCCGGATTCGACATGATGGCCATAGCGCTTGCGTGTCTGGTTGAACTCCAGCGTGCCCATGCCGTTCGGGCTGATCTCGCCCATCGGCGACATCTCGATCGCGCCGAAGACCGACGTCACCGGCACATCGCCGTTCAGGTAGCGCGTCATGTCGATCAGGTGCGTGCCGTCGGTGAGGGCGTCGCCGCCGCAGATGCCGTTGATCTGCGTGACCTCGCCGATCGCGCCCTGGGCGATGAGGTCCAGCGCCTGGTTGTAGGCGGTCATGTAGCGGCGCTGGTGGTTGATGACGAGGACGCCGCCAGCCTGTTCGGCGGCGTTCACCATCGCGGTGGCCTCCTCGAGGTGGACAGCCATCGGCTTCTCGCACCAGACGGCCTTGACCCCGGCGGCGAAGGCGGCCTCGGTCAGCTCCCGGTGCAGGGGTGGCCAGGTGCAGATGCTGACGATGTCCAGCTGCTCCGAGGCCAGCATCTCGGTGGCTTCGGCATAGGTCGTCGGCACGCCGAACTCGGCAGCGAATCCCTCGCGTGCGCCCTCCGCGATATCGGATGCCGCGACGAGATCGACCTGCGGATTGGTGACGTAGGCATGGGCATGCCCTCGGCTCATCTTGCCGGTTCCGATGACTCCGGCGCGGTAGCGGCGACGCTCACTCATGCGGGACCTCCGAATCTGTTGATAATCGATAATGGATAGAATCCTACCGAATCCCATGGCCTTGTCAACACGCAAAGGGGCTAATGCCGCCCGAATGCCCCGCGCTCGGCACGCTTGTGGCCAGATCGGGCGGAACACGGCCACCGTTCGGCGGGGGATGGTTGACAGGAAGGACGCGGCGCGACTATCGTACAAGGCAATCCGATATTAGCGATTATCGATGGATTCGCTGTGGCCAAATCGCTTTCCCAACCAAGAGACCCCGCCTTCCAGGTCAGCCCCGGATTGCGGCACGATGTTCGCAACCACCTGCGCAACCAGATCTTCGATGGCACCCTCCAGCCCGGGGACCGCATCGTCGAGTCGCGCCTCGCTCGCGACCTCGGCATCAGCCAGACCCCCGTGCGCGAGGCCCTGCGCGAACTGGAGCAGATGGGCCTGGTTGTCTCCTATCCGAACCGGGGCGCCTCCGTACGCCGGATCGAGCCGAAGGATGCCGAGGAGATGTATACCCTCCGCGCGCATCTCGAGGCCCTCGGCGTCGATCTCCTGCTGGACCGGCTCACCCCCCAGGACATCGACGCCCTGAACGGCCTGATCGACGAGATGCTCGCCGCCGCCGCCGCCAACGACCCCGAGCGCCTGACGGAGCTGGACACGAGCTTTCACGAATACATCCTCACCCGCTCCGGCAACTCGCTGCTCCTGCGCACCTGGCAGGGGATCAGCCCGCTCAACTGGACCATGCTTACCGTGATCCGCCTGAAGGATCGCAATCTCACCGAACTCGCGGAACGGCACTATCCGATCGTGGAGGCGTTGAAGACGGGCGACAAGGCGCAGGCCGAGGCCGCGATTCGGGATCATGTCCTGAATCTGGGTGAACGGGTCGTGGGAGAGTTGCTCAAGGCAGAGCAACCGGCAGAATCCGGGGAAGGATGATCGCGATGGGACGTCTGGATGGCAAGGTGGTGCTGGTGACGGGCGGCAGCCGGGGGATCGGCCGCGGCATCGTGGAGACGGTGGCGGCCGAAGGCGGCGATGTCGCGGTGAATTACGCCACCCATGCCGACGAGGCGAAGGCGGCGGTCGCGGCCGTGCAGGCGTTGGGCCGCAAGGCGATTGCCGTGCAGGCCGATGTCTCCGATCGCGCCCAGGTCGAGGCGATGGTCGCCACGGTGACGGCGGAACTCGGGCCGATCGACGTGCTGGTGAACAACGCCGGGATCGAATCGATCGTGCCCTTCCTGGAGCTGGACGACGCCGAGTGGCAGCGCGTGACCAACACGAACCTCAAGGGGCCGTGGACGGTCGGGCAGGTCGTGGCCCGGGACATGGTGCAGCGCGGGACGAAGGGCGCCATCGTCAATATCGGCTCGATCCAGGCCGGGATGGTCTTCCCTGGCCGCACGCATTACGCGCCCACCAAGCGCGGCATCGAGGCGCTGACGACGAACATGGCGGCCGAGCTGGCCCCGCATGGCATCCGGGTCAACTGCCTGCATCCCGGCCTCTTCGACACGGACATGACGAGCTGGGTGATGGACGACCCGGAGATCCTGCCGCACGTCCTCGAGAAGATCCCGCTCGGCCGCGCCGCGCAACCCCGCGAGATGGGACCGGCCGTGGTCTTCATGGCCAGCGACGATGCGAGCTACATCACCGGGCAATCCCTGTACGTCGATGGCGGGATGCTGATTCTCTAACCCCTGGCAACTCCCCGCCAGCCACGAGCCACTGGCCGCACGCACCGAGAGGGGGATCCCGTGTCCAGCTCCATACCGGCATCGGCGGCGACGCCCGCGCCCACGACGACGACGACCACCACCACCACCCGGAACCACCGACTGATCGATCTCAGCATGCCGGTCCACAACGATATGGTGACCTTTCCGAAGATCGTCAAGCCGCAGCTCGTCATGTACCAGAGCTGGCAGGAATACGCCGAGGCCATCGGGGCCACCGCGTACGGCGTCGACTGGCTGACCGCCACCTACCGCGTGGAGGTCAGCGATCATGTCGGCACGCACATGGACTCCCTGCGCCACATGCGGGACGACGCCCCCGGTCCCGAGGGCATCCCGCTCGACTACTGCTACGGGGATGGCGTCGTCCTCGATTTCCGCCACAAGCAGCCGGGCGACCGCATCGCCGCCGGCGAGGTGCAGGCGGAGCTTGCCCGGATCGGCTACACGCTGAAACCGCGCGACATCGTGCTCATCCATACCGGGGCCGGCGCCTACCAGGACGAGGATCGCTACCTGCGCGACCACCCCGGCATGGGGGCGGATGCCGTGCTCTGGCTGCTCGACCAGGGGATCGTGATGATGGGGATCGACGCGATCACCTTCGATCCGCCGGTGTGGGCGATGTTCGAGCGGCGGGAGTTCTGGGAGGCGCACCAGACGATGCGCACCCGGGAGTGGTATCACCTCGAGAACCTGACCAACCTCGACCAGATCCCGCAGCCCTTCGGCTTCACCCTCTCGCTCTTCCCGGTGATGTGGGTGAACACCACCGGCGCCCCCGTCCGTGCCGTCGCCATCGTCGAGGATCAGGAACCCACGTAGGCCCGATCCAGGCAGGTCGCCACGCGAACAGGCAGGCCCTGTTC
>JBQCJS010000697.1:0-4094 GCA_051952485.1 Thermomicrobiales bacterium
CAGCGTGGATGGCCAGGCGGTTGGCCGTGTCGGCCGAATCGTTGCCGCCGATGTAGACCAGCGCGGTGATCCCGTTCGCGGCGAGGATATCCAGCGCGCGATCGAGGTCAGTGTCCTTCAGCTTGTAGCGTCCGGTGCCGAGCGCGGAGGATGGCGTGCGCCGCAGGCCCTCGATCGTGGCGGGGTCGAGGTGCGAGAGCTCGATGAAGGATTGTCCCAGGAGGCCCTCCACGCCGTTGCGCATGCCGAGGATGCGCGGGAAGGCGCCCGATTCGCCCGCGGCGGCGATCACGCCGGCGAGGCTGGCATTGATGGCCGTGGTGGCGCCGCCGGATTGGCCGATCGCGATGGCAGGGCCGGCGGCGATGGGGGCGAGCGGACGGTTCATGGGTCAGGCATTCCTTCGGTAGGAGCAGCGGCAGGCGACGCGGTGGGTGCTGGCGCCATCAACGGGACGCCCGGAAGGGCGAGCAGGCGCGTGACGAGGGGGTCGCGTTCCTCCATCCGCGCGGACCATTGGTCGGGACGGAAGAAGGCGACATTCAGGGCGTCCGGGTCGATGTCGAGGAGGCGGGCGATCCGGGTCTGGGCGGTGGCGAGGAGGTCCAGCGAGATGTCCCCCACCAGGACGAGCGTGACCTCGTTCACCGTGGCTCCCCGGTAGCGCAGGGATGCCTCCCGCAAGCCGGCATCTGGCGCGCCGGAACCGCCCGGTGTGCCGAGATCGGCCAGCGCGGCGGTGGCGAGGGCCGGGAATCCCCAGGCCGCGTAGACGAGGTGGATGAGCGGCTCGGTCGGGGGGAAGGCGCGGTCCAGCGCGTAGCGGCGGGACCCCTGCACGGGCGTCCCGGCAAGGATGCCCAGCCCTTCCAGCTTGTAGCACTCGTGCTGGACGCTGCTGATCGCCATGCCCACACCGCGCGCGATCTCCGTGAGGGACCAGGCCCCATCCTGCCGGGCGACGAGCCAGGTGAGGACGGCGGCCCGCACCTTCGAGGAGAGCACCCCGGCCAGCATGGCGGCCGGGTCCTTCGGGCCATCGGGCGGGGCGGGCATCTTGGAAGCGGAGGAACGGGCAATCTTCGCCAATGAACGGACCTCGGGGCTGGGGAGGTGAAGGGGGGGCTGGGGCGGGGCGCATCGGCCGGACCGGGCGGTCGCAGGGGCATCCTAGCATTCCGGACGCCGCGTGCGACGGACGGTGAGGCATGATGTGGCGCCCGCACGGATGGAGTTTTTGCGTGATTTCTCCTACCATGATGATGCGGGTTTGCACGGTTTTTGCGAGCGCCCGTTTCAGGCGGCACGCGGCCCGGCGACGGGAGGTTCCGCGGCCGATCGTTCCCAGGTCTGGAGGACCAGATTAGTACCACGGTGGGGTTGCTGGCCGTCTTCGCGCTTGTCCTCGCGAACGGCTTCTTCGTGGCAACCGAGTTCGCCCTCGTCTCCGTTCGACGCACGCGCATCCAGCAACTCGCCGCCGAAGGCGATCCCCGCGCTCCGGGCGTGCTCGACCTCCTCTCGCATCTCGATACCTACATCGCCGCGACCCAGCTCGGCATCACGATCTCCAGCCTCGCGCTCGGTTGGATCGGCGAGCCGGCGGTCGCCACCCTCCTGCATGGCCTCTTCGAGCACCTGCCGATCGAGGTCGGCTCGGCCACATCCCATGCGATCTCCTTCTTCATCGCCTTCTCGTTCGTGACCGCGTTGCACATCGTGATCGGCGAACTGGCGCCGAAGAGCCTCGCCCTGCAACGCAGCGAGGCGACCGCGCTCTGGGTGGCGCGGCCGATCCACATCTTCCTGGTCATCTTCCGGCCCGTCATCTTCGCCCTGAACTGGATCGGGAACCAGGTGGTGAAGCTGGCCGGGATCGAACCCGCCTCCGGTCACGAGCTGGTGCAGTCGGCCGAGGAACTGATGCTGGCGGTGGATGCCTCCCGCGAGGCGGGGCTGGTCAACGAGACCGCCCACGATCTCGTCGGGCGGGCCTTCTCCTTCACCGACATGCAGGCCCGGCATGTGATGGTGCCGCGCACCGAGGTCACGGCGCTGCCCATCGATGCGACGCTGGATGACGTGATCGCCCTCTCCAACGAGACCTCCCACACCCGCCTGCCCGTCTTCGAGGGGGACAGCGACCACATCATCGGCATCATCAAGATCAAGCGCCTGATGCCGCTCTTCCTCGATCGCGTCCACGCCACCGCGACGGCGGAGGCCGTCCACGAGATCGGCAATGGCCGCGCACCGGAGGCGGGACGCGCGGCGGCGCGGATCGCCGAACGGTTCGACATCCGCGATTACATGATGGAACCGATGCTGGTGCCGGAAACCTTGCCGGCCTCCGAGGTGCTGACGCAGATGCGCGAGGGCCACGTCCAGATGGCCGTCGTGATCGACGAGTACGGCGGCACCGCCGGTATCGTGACCCTGCAGGACATCGTCACCCACCTGATCGGACGTATCCAGGAGGAGGACGATGCCGGGGAGTTCGATCGCCTCGATCCGGATGGTGTCCTCCACCTCGACGGCCTGACGAGTCTCGTGGACCTGCGCGAGCGGTACGGCATCGACCTGCAGACCGGCGAATACGATGTGGAGACGCTGGGCGGGTATGTCTTCTTCTCGCTGGGCCGGCCGGCGGTGCTGGGCGATGAGGTGATGGCGCCGGAGGGACATCGCCTGATCGTGGAAGGGCTCGACGGCCTGCGCGTGGCGCGGCTCCGCGTCGTGGGGCCGGAGGCGGCGGGGCAGCCGGTGCTGATCGGCTCCGGCCAGGCGCGGCCGGATGGCAACGAGGATGTTCGGAATGTGGCCTGACCCGGGAGGGTTGCTGGCCACCCGCACGGGGGTATGACGCGTGACGCATGAGAGCATGGCCGCATCCGGTACGCGGGAGGGGAATGGCCGTGGCAGCCGCCGTGACGCCGCGGTGGGACGGCCGCCCCGGCTCGGCCCGGCGGAATACGCGTTGCTCGGCCTGATCGCCGTGGCCATGCGGGATCAGGCCGATGGCGCCGGCGTGCATGGCTACGACCTGTCGCGCCGGTTGCAGACGGGATCGCTGGCGGAGATCATCCGGCTCGAACCGGGCATGCTCTACCACTACCTGAAGAAGCTGGACCGCGCCGGGCTGGTCGCCACGAGCGTGGAGCATCAGGTATCGCGGCCGGACCGGCAGGACCACACGCTGACGCCGGAGGGGGAGGCGGCGCTCCAGGCATGGCTGGATGCGCCGGTGCGGGCGACGCGCGACGTGCGGCTGGATTTCCTCGTCAAGCTCTGGTTCGCGCGGGAGCTCGATCCGGTGCGGGCGGTTGCCTTGGTGCGCGAGCAACGGGGCGTGATCAAGCGGCTGCTGGGATCGTTGCAGGAGCAGCGGGCGGGGATGGCGGCCGGCAAGGCGCTCGATGAGGACCCGCAGGCCGCCGCACAGGCCGCGATCTTGCGCGACACGCTGGATCTGCGCATCGCGCAGACGAGCGCGGTGTTGTCGTGGCTGAACACACTCCCCGAGAACGGCCAGACCGTCTCCTGATCGGCTCTCCGGCAACGCTGGCAGGGGCCTGCCGGTGGGCGTGGCGATGCTCGCCAACAAGCGCGGGTGTCTTCCCGGCTTGCCGTGAAGCGGCTCACCCATTTCCAGGAGCACAGGCGTCGGGCGGACGTGCGCCCCTCACCCCCGATGTGCCCGTCACCGGTCGTTGTGTCATCCCGAGCCACTCGTCCGCCAGGCCGCCAGACACCTGTCACCCGGAGTAGGCCTGGTACCGTACGCCGCCTCGTCGGTGCGCAGGGACGCGGGGGACTCTCCGTCCGTCACCGCTGTGTCATCCCGAGCGGAGCGGTACCTCCCGGGCGCTGGCAACTACCATGCAGCGGAGTCGAGGGACCAGGTGGCATCTGCGGGGTCGCGCATTCCAGGCGCCACCCGGTGTCGGTCCGTTCTCGGTATGCAGAAAGCAGGTCCGCCGCGTGTGAATGAGGAATGCGCCGGTTCCCTTGAGAGGACCCGGAGGGCGGGCATCGGGAATGCCCCCTGATCCCAACCACTCGACTTCACTCCACGGCCCATGCCACCCCCCTCA
>JBQCJS010000698.1:0-4517 GCA_051952485.1 Thermomicrobiales bacterium
GAAGGTCTCCGTCGGTGATACCCCCACGTCCCGTGACGGCCGATCACCGAAGTAGAGGGTTTGACCCAGCCCTTGTTCCAGCGTCAGCGTATGGGTTTCCCCGTCGGCATTGGGGTCGAGCGAACCCGCCTGGAAGGATTGCACGAACAGATAGGTGGTCTTCTCGCCGCTTGGGGGAGGCGTGGGAGACGCGACAGGCGTGGACGGTTGGGCCGCTGTTTGGTGGGCGACCATGGTGCCAGCAGCCAGAGCTGCAGCACTGCCGGTGACGGCCAGACGCCGAGAGAGGCGACGATCGGCGAACAGACGAGTTATCTGGAGAACGCGAGAAGAATCCATCGGGTCACCTCCGAGCGAGCGCATGCCAAGTGGGTGTGTCGGACGTGTCGGCCGTATATCTAGCGAACGGGTAACCCGAATCTCCTCTCTTCCCGTTGCAAGCGATGAATGCCGAGGTCGATATTGGGCACGAATCTGCGAATCACCGATGCGTGGAAAGCATGGACATCCGGGTCAGCCGAGTCTGGCTTGCCCCCAACTTGGCGCTGATCAGAGATCGGGAACCTCTGGCACCGCCACTGATTGCCGAGATGATGGGCCCACAGAGATCGATTCCCTCCGCGACGGGCCTTCCGGTCGCGAACTCGATCCTAAGATGCCGCTACGCAGCGGTCGAGCTATCCGGTATCCGTCCCTAGACGGCCTTGAAGACCAGACCCGCACGCACTTCCGAAACTGCACGAGCACGTCTCGCTGTACCGGTCACAGCGAACCTGAACGAAGGGTTGTTGAGCTTGTCGACAGCGGCGGCGCGATTGGGGGCTTCGAGCCCCTCTCCGTGGAAGAGGACGAGGAGCACCGGCCGTGCACGTCGGCAACTGAATCTGGGGTGAGGGACGGCGTCGGACCTGCGCTCACCCGCACTGCTCGAACGGGACGGCGACACACTCACCGTTGCACTTGTCGTACATGGCGTTGCACTGCGCATCCATATCCGCAAACGAAGCGCAGGGATGACATTGCCAGTCCGACCAAGACCAGCAGGTTCCGATGTGGATCTCGCCGGTACACCCACCTGATGAGATAGTGCAACTCGCGGTGGTGTCCGGACAGTCATCGATGAACAGGCTGGTCGAGCCGAGTTCCGGCGAAAGCACCAGATCCTGCTGGTTTGCCGCCGCGAAAGCCAAGCCCTCGCCGGTGTAGTTCTCCAGCGGGGTCACGTCATAGGACAGATCACCCGAAGTGGCATCGAACGCGGGATTGGCCAGCTCGACCACCAGCACATCGCTGGCGCCGCCGGTTCCATTGGTCACGATCGCCGCGTTGGGCGGATTCTCCGCTGAGAATCCCAGCCCGTCGAGGAAGTTTTGCGTGGGCGCCTCACCAAAGATGCGTTCCGGACGGTCCGAGAAGTAGACGGTGCCCCCCGTGTGCCCTTTCAACGTGAGGTGGTAGGTCGGGTGCTCGCCTTCGACATACGTAGCCGACGAGGCGGACTGCACGAAAAGGAATGAGGCGTGGTCCCGATCCGTAGGGACCGGGCTGGCCACGGGAGAAGCATCCGGGGTAGCGTGTTCGGCGTAGCCCATAAGCGGGATCGTCGCCACGGCGGCGGCCCCGGTGATGGCGGTCGCGGTAGAGGTCATCGCCTTGCGGCGAGAAAGCCGTCGATCAGTGAGAAGTTTGCTGATGCGGTCGAAACGAGTGGGATCCATAGCGACGCTCCCGGTGTCTCTGCCTCTCGATGCCGGACACTGCTGTCAGATGATCACGCGGCGATGTGACCTGCATTCACCATAGACAGGCACGGACCGACCCGGTATCCGTCCCTGGACGGATACCGGGTCGGCGGAGAGTACGTATTCGCGGCCATGAACGCTCACCACCGACTTACGCGGGGTCCGTCCCGCCCACATCGGGATTCACGAGCCCGGCAGCGACCGCGGCCGTCACGGCGGCCGCTCGGTTTCGCACCCCAAGCTTGGCGAAGACATGTGCGACGTGGGTGTTGACCGTGCGCTCCCCGATGAACAGGTGCTCAGCAATGGCGCGATCGCTGAGTCCCGCAGCCAGGAGACGCATTACCTCGAGCTCGCGCCGAGTGAGCAGCCCCTGCGTATCGGCAGGCACGTCGTTGGCAGCGGTCCGAATGGAGACGCCCACCGCAATCGCGACCGCCTGCTCCTCAGTCAGTGACCGGCCAGCCGCCCAGCCTGCGGTGAACGCGTCCTCGCCGATCGCATGCCTGGCAACGGCGGCGTCTCGCTCATACTCGGCCCGATACTGCGGTTCGAGTGGCAGCGCGAATCGCTCCCGCTCGGCATCGGCAGCGCCGTAGAGCCGGGCGGCGGTTTCCCCCTGCCCGATGCGGCCCGCGATATCGGCGATATCTTCGAGGAAAGCGAATACCGGCGCGCGCAGGGCCCAACTCCGGGCGAGGCACTCCTGGGTGCTCGCGAGCGCCTGCGGCAGGTCACGCTGCTTGTAGGTCACGTACGCGAGGCCATGCAACGCCCGGGCCAGCCCGCGAGGGTAGTCGGCTGCGCGGAAGAGTGCCACGGCTTCGTCGTAGCGAGCACGAGCTATGGCCAAGGCTTCGGCGTCACCTCCCTCGTCCTCGGCATCACGACTGTCCAGCACGGCAAGCTCGCATTGCGCCCAGGCTAACCCAATCGTCGCTGAAGCACGCCGATATCCTTCGGCGGCTTGGTTCAGGTGCGTCTTCGCCCGTTCCTCGTCCCCGATATGCACCATGATGATTCCGAGCGCCGCGTGAAGTCGAGCCATCGCCACGTCGTCCCCTAAACCGCGGACGGCAGCGAGCGCTTCGTCGGCGAGGATCGCGGTCAGGGCCCGATCGAAGTGAGCGGGGGCCATGCGGATAGCGATCGCGAGCGCCTCGATGCGGGTAGCCGGGGTACCGCCGGGCAAGGCCAGCGCCCGACTCAGATAGATCTCCTTCTCCTGGGCGAAGGAACTGGAGATCCACGCCGCGGAGTACATGGTTGTCACCAAGTGGAGCGCTGTATCGGTGTCCTGTTCCTGCAACGCCCAATCGACAGCGACACGCAGGTTGGCCCGTTCCGCTGCGAGCAGCGTGTTCCACGTTCGGAAGTCGCCCATCACCAGTTCCCACTCGGCGCGGGATGTCAGGTCTCGAAAGTAGGCCGCGTGTCGCCTCCGGGGGCCGTCATCCCCGCTAGCCGCGAGGCGCTCGGCGGCAAACTCGCGAATAGTCTCCAGCATCACCAGGCGCGGCATCTCCCCGTCCAGTGCCGAGGCTATCCGAACGAGGCTCTGGGCAATCAGCGATTCGATCACATGGGAGGCGTCCGGCCCTGGATCAACGGCGGTTCTCCCATCCGCAATGACGGGCTCCAGACAGACGGCTTCTGCGGCAACCAGGGTGCATCCTCCCGCGAACACCGATAAGCCGCAGAGGACGGACTGCTCGATTGGTGTCAGCAGGTCGTAGCTCCATGCGATCGCATCGCGCATCGTTCGATGGCGGGCGGGCCCGTCCCGGCGACCGGCGATCAGATGGGGCAAGCGGCGATCGAGCCGGTCAAGCAGCTCCACGGGAGAGAGGAGCAGACTGCGCTCCGCCGCCAATTCGATCGCCAGCGGCAGGCCGTCCAACCGACGGCAGATCTCGGCGACGACTGGGGTGGTCTCAGCGGTCAACACGAAAGTGGGAGATCCGCTTGCGGCGCGCTGGGCGAAGAGTTGCACTGCCGGTGCCAGTCCCGAGGATTGCAGACTCGCTGAGGCAATGAGCTCGGTGGCAAGGGGTGGGACGTCGACTGGATGCTCGCCGTCGATCCGCAGCAGCGCGCGGCTGGTAACCAAAAGCGAGAGACCGGGACACATGACGAGCAAGTCGCTCAGAAATGGCGCGGCGTCAAGGACTTGCTCGATGTTGTCGATGATCAGGAGCAGGGTCTCATCGCGCAGAGCCGCCTGCAGGTCCTCGAAGAGCGATGCGGCTCCCGTGTGGGGCAGGCCGATGGCGTGTGCAAGCTCCGCGGCGACCATCGCCGAGGACGTCGCAGTGGCCACAGGTACCCACGCGACTTGGTCGTCGAATGCGTCGGCGACCGCTGCGGCGATGCCCAGTGCCAGTCGGGTCTTGCCGATCCCGCCAGGGCCAATCAGGCTGACGAGCCGCGTCTCACCGGAGGTGAGCATGGCGGAGACCGCTGCCGCTTCGGCTTCACGACCGAGGAGGGTGGTAAGCGGCATGGGCGGCGTAGCGAGGCGCAAATGCCGCCGCAACAATGGGTGTATCGCGGGCGGTTCGCTCCACTCACCGTCCTGCACCGGAGCAGTCGACATGCGCGGCATCCCGAACGATGATCGTGCGTTCCGTAAGGCACCAGTATACGGCCCGCCGTGCGAACAAGCATCGATTCTCGATAGAATGCTATCCAAAAAAGGATGGAGCAATCTCGAGCGCCCTCCAGGTAAGAGACCGGCACACCAGCATGAGAGCACGCTGCCATATCATCCTACTC
>JBQCJS010000699.1:0-6472 GCA_051952485.1 Thermomicrobiales bacterium
GGTCTTCATCGAGACGATCACGGTGAGCGATTCGACGACCACGATCGCCAGCACCATCAGGTGCGGGCTGCGCAGTCCCTTCCTGGCGGCGAGCAGGGCCAGCACGGCGATACCCGCGAGGGCGAGCCAGACGTCGAGGCCAGCCAGGACGCGACCGACTCCGGGAAGTCCCACCTGGTCGAGGAATTGCTGGGTGCCACTCCACTGGCCGGTAAGGTAGGTCCAGGTGCGGCGGAATGCCTCCACCGGATCGGCGATGTTACGGTCCGGGTAGATGCGGGACTGGCTGGCCATCTCCTGTTGCCGGAAACGCAGGAGGATGAGCGCGCGGCCGATCGGATCGGGCCAGAGGTAGGGATAGACCGCCACGAAGGTGAATCCCGCCACCAGCGGCGTGGAGAGCAGCATCCAGCTCACGTCACGGAAGGGCGGCAGGCCCTTCCAGCCGCGGAGCGATGCGTCCTTCAACCGGCGCCCGGCCCACCAGCTCTGGATGAGCATCAGGAAACCCAGCCCTGCGAGCGGGACGGCCAGGGCAAGCGGGGTGAACTTGTTGGCGCCACCCAGCCCGACCAGCACCCCGGCCAGGATGGCGAGGCTCCAGCGTGGACGCCGCATGAGATGGACAAGCGTCAGCAGGAGCAGGGCGAGCGTCAGGGTCAGGGTGGTGTCGGCCAGCGCCAGGCGGTTGTGCCAGCTCTGCAGCGGATTGGCGAGCAGCAGGAGGGCCGCTGCCAGGCCGCCCACGACATTCGTCAGGTTGGTGACGGCGAGGAAGACCGCGACAACGGCCAGTGCGCCGAGCACGTTGTTAGTCCGGCGTCCGGCCTGCCAATCCGCGTTGGACGGGAACATGCCGTTGGCGGTGTTGAAGGCCGTTCCCCGGCGGAAGTCCCAGGCGAGGTTCGTGTCCGGTCCCAGCCCCTGCACCAGCAGGCCGATCCCCATCACGTAGGAGCCGACCGGAGGCTGGCCCCGGGTCAGGTACTGGTCTTCCCAGGTCGGGCCGAAGGGATCGAGGAGATCGACGAAGTAGTGCGCCCGGTTCAGCCAGCGGCTCTCGTCCTGGTGAAAGCCGGTGGTCTCGTTCCCGTGGAAGTAGACCGCGAAGGAGAGCGCGAAGAGGGCCACGGCGATGATGCCGTGCCACCAGCGCCGGTCCTGCCACAGGCGGTTCCGGACGGTCGATCCCGTGAGGAGTCCGGCGTCGATGGGCGCGGAGGGAGATGGTGAAGCGAGGGGGGAATCCGCCATGCCAGCCTAGCTGCCCTTGACCGCGAGGATGACGTTATGGGCGCAGAGCCGGTTGACGAGCGGGGTGTGTTCGACGATGGCTTCGACCTTCGCCATCGCGGGGACCAGCGGCCTGGGCGTGAAGTCCGGCATCAGGCCGAGGGCCTCGACGTGCAGCGGCCAGGCGCCCCCGGCCGCGAGGCCATCCAGGATCTCCTTCTCCGGAATCAGCCGTTCCGCCCCGGTATCCTGCGGGACGCGCTTCATCAGGAGCGGCCAGTAGGGATTGCGGGGGTTGTGGTCCCAGACGAGGATGTGACCCCCGGGCTTGGTGACGCGCACCATCTCCTTCAGCGTCGCGTGAACGTCCGCCGGGTCGGCGACGTGGTGCATCACGGCCACGCAGTAGGCGAGGTCGAAGGTGTTGTCGTCGAAGGGCATGGCCTCGCCCCGGCCCTGCACGGCGGTGATCTCCGGGGCGCGCTGGCGCAGGTAGGCCAGCATTCCATCGAAGGGGTCCATGCCCGTGACGTCGTAGCCCTTCGCCGCGAGGCGCTTCGCGAGGACGCCCGTGCCACACCCGACATCCAGCACCGTGCTGCCTGGTGCGACATAGCGGCGGATGAAGTCGACGCGCTTGTCCAGATAGTGATCCATGACGTGATGGGGCAGGCTGTCGTCGTATTCGGCGGCGATGGCATCGAAGTCGGTCTGCCCGTGATCGCCGGTGGTGTTGGACTTGGTGGGAGCTGAAACGGACATCCGGGTTCCTCCAGTGCGACAGCGGACCGGGCGAGATCAGGAAGGCGTGGACGTGGTCGTCGCCTCGGTCCCGTCGGATTCGAGCGTGCGGTGATGCGCGCCGCCCGCGTTCAGGCGGACCGGGTGGGTGAGCCTGAACTTCGTGATGAAGACGATCATCTGGAGGCCGAGTTTCACGGCCTTGCCAAGGTCCCCCGTGACGGAGGATTCCCCGACACGCGGAAGGTAGTTTACGGGAACCTCCACCACGCGTGCGCCGGAGGTGATGACCAGGAGCATCAGCTCGGGACCGAAGTGGCTCCCCCCGACGCTGAACTTGTCCTGGATCTTCTCCAGCGTCTCCCGGGTGATGAGGCGATAGGTGCAGCCGACATCGCTCAGGTGGCTGGTATTGAAGAGGACTTCGACCAGCTTGGCAACTGCCCAGTTTCCCCATTTCAGGAAGAAGCCCATGTTCGCACCGCGCCAGATCATCTCACGGGTGGTGCGGGTCCCGAAGACGGCATCGCAGTCGTCTGAGTAGGTGAGCAGCTTCAGGATGTCACGGGGGAGGAAGGTGCCATCGGGCTCGCAGAGGACGAGCAGGTCGCCGGTCGCCTCCTGGAGTCCGCGGCGGTAGGACCAGCCATATCCCTGGCGCGTCTCGAAGACCTGCCGCGCGTTGGTGCGTTCGACCTCCTCCTTGGTGCCCGGTTCGGCGTTGTTGTTGACGACGAGGACCTCATCGACCACGCCGGTCTCGAAGAATCCCTGGATGTCGTTGTAGATCGAGTCGCGCTCGGCGTAGGTACCGAGGATCACCGAGACGGTCTTGCCATTCCACATGAATCAACTCCACAGGCGAACGGTGCGGAATTCCAGCCGAGCGTGGGGCAAGAGCCGGACCATCGCGTCGCGGTCCGGCTACTCGTTCTTTTCCGAAAGATAGAGGTATTGCGGGGAATCGTGCAGCCAGGCGGAGTACTCCCGTTGGCCGATGGCGTGATAGCCCTCCGGGACGTTGGTCGCGATGATGTAGGTCGAGTTCGTGGCGGGCGCGAAGAGGTTGGTCCACCACGGTCCGCCCTTGGTCTGCTGGTGAATACCGCGCGATTCGCCGTACTCGTACAGGTGATAGCCGTCCCACGACGATCCGGCATCGAGCTGGGTCATCGGGACGCCGCCGTCCACCGTCTCCTGCGCGAACTCCCAGGTCGCCTGCTGGAAGACCAGGAAATCGCGCGTGCTGGCGGTCGAGAAGACCGCGAAGGCGGCGATAGCGAGCCAGCCGAGCGGGAGCCAGAGGCGCGTCCCGCGCAGGGACCAGAGCAGCAGGCCGATCGCGAAGGGAATCATGGGGATCAGGTAGCGATCGACCGAGATGATCCAGTTCCGGAAGTGATAGGAGGGCGGCAGGATGCCGACGACCTGCCAGATGCCGATGCAGGCGAGGAGGGAGGCGCCGGCGCGATCGGCGGTGAACGCGGAGCCGACCTTCCGGCCGAGGTGGAGGGCGAACCCGAGCGAGGAGAGGGCGACGATGCCGGTGACCGTGCGGTTCAGCGGCTGCGAGGGGTAGGACTGCTCGATCAGGGGCCGTCGCCCGCCGATCAGGTCCGTGGGTCCGATGCCCTGGACGCCGAGGAATTGCGGGATGTAGGGAAAGTAGTGGTTCCTCCCCGCGAAGACGAGCAGGCCAGCGACGAGGATCGCCGCCCAGCCGAGGACGAGCGCGATGCCCAGCGGCCTGCGCGGGAACCGGTAGCCGCCCATGAACGGCACGGCGGCCAGCACGATCGGCAGGACGAAGAGGCCGATATACATCATCTCGATGTAGGTCATGCGGCTGGCGAGGATGCGGGTATCCCGCAAACCCGCGCCGATCATCTGGTCGAGGAAGGCGCTCTGCTGTTCGGGCGCGCCCTGCCCGAGGATCCAGACGTAGTAGAGGACCATCGTGAGCGCGGGGATGCCCGCGACCGTGAGCGCGGTCCTGAAGCCCTCACGGTCCGGACGCCAGCGTCGTCCCGCCAGCAGGTAGAGGCCGACGGCCAGCGGGATGAGGATGCCCTGTTGCCGGGTGAGGAAGGCGGTCGCAGCGAACGCGGACCCGAGGATCACCGCGCGGGTATCCGGCGCATCGGGATTGAGGCCACGGATGTAGAAGTAGGTCGCGATCGTCAGCCAGGAGAGGAACTGCGGGTCGGTCATGAAGGAGAAGGCGAGCCCGAAGGTGAGCGGGTTGAAGAGGTAGGCCGCTGCGCCCAGCGCGGATCGGGTGCGATCGACGCGCAGCTCCCGGCAGATGCCGTAGAGCGCCACGCCGCTGAGGAAGAAGATCACGAGCGTGGAGAGGCGCATCGCGCCGAACGACGTGCCGAAGATCGTGGAGAAGAGCGCGCCCCAGATGACCTGCGAGACGAGGGTGACGACCGAGAGATCGAGGATCTTCAGGTGCTGGTGTTGCATCAGGATCTCGACCGACCGGGAGTAGACCCAGTCGTCGGAGACTGGGGAATTCACCATCGTCGGGACGATCAGCCAGGTGCCGAGAAACGCCACGAGGACGATCAGGATCGCCGCGTGGCGCCGAAGGAAGGATTGCAGCGAGTCGGCAGCGGTCGGTTCCGGAATGGTCTCGTCGGAATCGGAGAACGGCTGCGGTTCGGTGGATGGGTTCGGGGAAATGGCGGTGGACTCGCTGCTGAATCGAAGGGTCCGGTCGCTCATCAACGCTCTCTCGATCCTCAGCCTGGCCCGCTGCCGGCCTGATGCCGCATGAACGGGCGATGGTACCCCGGAGCACGCGAACCGGGTTCCCGGGGAATCGCCGGACGCCCTGCTCCCACGAGCCAGGACGAACGCTCGCGTCCAGCTGACTCGAAGCCGGGAAGAAGGTAGCACACCTTGGCGGAACCTTGCGCTGGGTGGGCGCCTCGGTCACCATTGGCGGCGTTGCCATGATCTACGTCGGGAACGGCGAATTCGCGCTTCGGAGCGCGGTGTGAGGATGCAGGTGAGCATGGAGTCCGGCCAGGACAGGGTGGGCAAGCCGATCGCACGGGTGCTGGTGGCGAACCGCGGGGAGATCGCGCTGCGGATCATCTGGGCCTGCCACGAGCTGGGGATCGAGGCGGTGGCCGTCTATGGACCGGGCGAGGAACACGCCGGGCATGTGCTCGCGGCCGACGATGCCTATCGCCTGCCGGAGACGACGGGTATTCCGTACCTGAATATCGAGGGCCTGGTGGCGATTGCCGAACGGGCGGGCGCCGATGCGGTGCATCCCGGCTACGGGTTCCTGGCCGAGAATGCCGCCTTTGCCGAGGCGGTCGGACGCGCCGGGCTCGTCTTCATCGGCCCGTCGCCGAACGTGATCGCCGCGATGGGCGACAAGGTGGAGGCCCGCCGGGTCGCCATCGCGGCGGGCGTCCCGGTCGTGCCGGGGACGCAGGAGCCGGTGGCAAGCGTGGAAGAGGCGCTCGCCTGGGCCGGCGAGCATGGCTATCCGGTCGCGGTGAAGGCAGCGGGCGGCGGCGGGGGACGTGGATTCCGGGTGGCGCGGACGGCGGATGACCTCCCGGAGGCGTTCGCGGGCAGCCGGGGTGAGGCCGAGCGGTACTTCTCGAATCCGGTCGTCTACCTGGAGCGCTACCTCGAACGGCCCCGCCATATCGAGGTGCAGGTCTTCGGCGATACCGTCGGCACGGTGGTCGCCCTGCCGGAACGGGATTGCTCGGTGCAGCGGCGGCACCAGAAGCTGATCGAGGAGTCACCGTCGCCAGCAGTGACGCCGGACCTGCGCGCGCGCCTGCAGGAGGCGACCGTCGCCCTTGGGGAGCGCGTCGGCTACGTCGGGGCGGGCACGGTGGAATACCTGCTGGACGTGGACGGCTCGTTCTACTTCCTGGAAATGAACACCCGCATCCAGGTCGAGCACACCGTCACCGAGATGGTGACCGGGATCGACCTGGTGGCGGAGCAGATCCGCGTGGCGGAGGGCCATCCGCTCTCGTTCGGCGCCGGAATGGAGCCGAATGGATGGGCGTTCGAGGCGCGGATCAATGCCGAGGACGCCGCGCGCGGGTTCGCGCCCGCGCCGGGCACGCTGGCCGTCTACCGGGAGCCGGCCGGGTTCGGCGTGCGGGTGGACGCCGCCTTCACGCAGGGCGACACCATTCCCGCGTCCTACGACTCGATGATCGGCAAGCTCGTCACCTGGGGCCGCGACCGGGAAGAAGCGCGATGCCGCCTGATGCGTGCCCTGCACGACTTCCGCGTGGAAGGGGTGCCCACCACGATCCCCTTTCACCTCGCCGCGATCGCGCATCCTTCCTTCGTGGCGGGGGACGTCTTCACGACCTTCCTGACCGACCACCCCGAGGTGATCGAGGCGGCGCAGGGCAGCGACGTCCCTGCAACCCCCGGCACCGATGACGAGAGCGGGCTCCAGCGGTCGAGCCTCGTGATCGAGGTCTCGGGGCGGCGATTCGCGGTC
>JBQCJS010000700.1:0-3019 GCA_051952485.1 Thermomicrobiales bacterium
CATGCATGCACGACGATTCCATTTAGACCTGAGCCCTCGATGGCGCTCCTTCTTGAATGCCACCATCCCGTACTCCCGCTCCGCGGGGGATGACAGCACCGGGTCGTTCATGCGCGCAGGCGACGGATCGCGTGAGCAGGGGTAAGGCTTGTCATCCCGAGCGGTGCGACCCGATCTCACTTCTCGATCCTCACTCCTTCGTGGGTTCTCACCCCTTCGTGGGGATGTACTTCTCGTACCAGGCGACGATCCGCTTCATGAGGTCGACCTGATGCGCGCGCTCGCGGAAGCCGTGCCCCTCGCGCGGGTACCGCACGAACTGGACGGGCACGCCCACCTCCTTCAACGCCCGGTAGTACTCCTGCCCCTGCGACGGGTGGACGCGGATGTCGTTCTCGCCATGCACGATCAGCGTCGGGGTCAGGACGTTCGTGGCGTAGCGGACCGGAGACCCCTTCGCGTAGAGGTCCCAGTGCGTCCACGGATGGCCGGGATACATCGTCATGTTCGCCTCTGCGATGTCGCCCGCGCCGTGATCGGAGATCAGGTTGGCGACGCCCGCGCCCATCACGGCGGCCTTGAAGATGTCCGTCCGGGTGATGCACCAGGCGGTGAGGTAGCCGCCCCAGCTCCAGCCGCCGATCCCGAGGCGGTCCGGATCGGCGATGCCACGATCCACCATCGCCTGCGCGCCGGAAATCACATCCTGCGCCTCGCCGCCGCCGACATCGCCGAACAGAAGTTTCTCGAACTCGGAGCCGCGGCCCGTGCCCCCGCGCGGATTGGGCAGCAGGACCGCGTACCCGCGTGAGGCGAGCATCTGCGCCCAGTCGTGCCAGTCGAGCATGATGCGGTCTTCCCACTGCCACTGCGGACCGCCGTGGATCTCCACGATCAGCGGCACCCGCGTGCCATCGGGCACCTCCTTCGGGCGTACCAGCAACCCTTCGATCGTCACGCCGCCCTCGCTCTCCCAGGTGACCAGCTCGGCGGGCCGGAGGCGTCCGATGAAGTCCTTGCCGAACTCGGTGAGGGCGGTCGCGTCCTGCCCGAGGTCCGCGACGTGGATCTCGACCGGGGTGTCCATCGCGCTCCATCCGAACGCGATCGTCCTGCCGTCCGCCGAGACGGTTGGACCGCCAGCGAGTGAACCGTGATTCACCACGTTCGCCGGGGTGACCGCGGTCATCGCCCCGGTCTCGACGGAGACGCGGTAGATGCGCTGGCGGGTGCCCTCCACCACGGAGGCGAAGACCATCGAGGCGTCGGACGGATCGGCGGCGAGGGTGTAGTAGGTGCCTAGGAAGCCCTTGGTGACGTTGGTCTTGCCGCCACCGGTGAGGGGAACCGTCCGGATGCCGGTGGCGGGGTCCTCCACCCGCTCGCCCGCGACGACGGCGACGACCCGTTCGCCATTGCGCTCGCGCACGACCGGGGAGCGGACGCCATCCTGGAAGTCGGCGAGGTGCGTGCGGAGGCCGCCCGTCGCCGGGACCAGCCAGAGCGACTGCTTGCGGAACATCTCGTTCACGACGTGAATCTCTGTCGTGATGACGACGAGATGCCCGCTGTCCGGCGTCCAGGCGTAATCCCAGACGGAGACATCGCCGAAGGTGAGCTGGCGGGCGGCGCCGGTGGCCGCATCGACCAGCCAGAGGCGGACGCGCTTCACGTCCTCCTCGTGGACGACGGGATCGTCCTTCTCCTCCTTGCGCTTCTTCTCGTCCTCCGTCTCCGGATCGGTGCGGAGCACGGCGATGGTCCGGCCGTCGGGCGACCAGGCGGGATCGGAGAGATCGCCTTCGAGATCACCGAGGCGCTGGGCCTCGCCGCCGGTGAGGGGCAGGAGGTAGAGACACTGCTTCTCCTTGTCGTCGCGGTTGGCGACGAAGAGGATCTGCGTGCCGTCCGGGGACCAGCGAGGGCTGTCGTTCGTGGCCTTGCCGCCGGTGAAGCGGGTGGCGGGGCCGCGGTCGCGGGAGAGCCAGATGGCCCGTTCGATGCCGTCGCCGGTGTGATTGGCCTTCGCGACCGTGAAGGCGACGTGGCGGCCATCCGGCGAGACCTGCGGATCGCCGGGAATGAGCCGGTCGGCGATCTCGTCGAAACCGAGGACGGCGGTGGATGGAGGTGTGGTTGTGGGTGCGGTGTCGGGCACGATTGGAGGTCTCCTTCAGGGCTTGTCATGGATGGACGCCATGACGCATTCCTATCACGAATGACCGGGTTCGGGAAGGTCGGTCCGCAGGAGGCCGAAGCGGTCGTGGTCGACCCGTTCGCCGTGGATCACGAGCAGGCCACGGGCGGTGCCCTCGTGCCGGAAGCCCGCCGCCTCCAGCACGCGGCGGGAGGCGGGGTTCACTACGGAGACGTTCGCCTCCAGCCGTTCGAGGGCGAGGCCATCCGGATCGAAGGCGATCGGGATCAGCAGGCGGAGAGCGCGGGAGGCGACGCGGCGACCGTGGGAGGCGGGCGCCAGCGTGTACCCGACCGCGCCGGTGGCGTGTTCCCGCGATGTGACGTCGAGCGAGATCCACCCAGCGGGACCGCCATCGTGTTCGATGATCCAGGTGAGCTTGCCGGTCGTGTCCGGGGCGAGGGGGCGGGCGGCGGCATCGGCGAGCAGGCGCTCCATCGTCGCGAGGTCGTGCTGGACGGTCGGCTGGTGGCGGCGCGTGCTGGGCAGCGCCCGCAACGCCACGAGCATGGGCGCGTCATCCGGTGTGGCGCGGCGAAGGGTGACGCTGTCCTGATGGTCGGGCATGGATGCTGCCTTTCGGGGAGGGGGCTGGGCGATGGCTGGGCTTCCGGGCACCCGATTTGGGCGGAATGCCCAAGATCATATCGCGGCAGGTCCAGTCGATCGGGTCGGCTGGCGGCGGGTGGTGCCAAGCGTGGTCCGTTTGTGGCACTGTACGTGACATCGGCGAGGCGATTCCCGACGGGATCGCATGGGACATGGGCGCGAATCGGGTATCGCGGGCGATGCCGGGATGCAGGAAAAGCAGGCGAGGGCGAT
>JBQCJS010000701.1:0-7174 GCA_051952485.1 Thermomicrobiales bacterium
CCATCAGGTCGATGAGGAAGTCGCGGGTATCCCGTTCCGCGGGTGAGTCGTGTTCAAGGTCTAGCTTGAGGGCTACTGGAGCTGGCACGTTCTGTATCCGTTTCATCACGACTTGTGGTGGCTACGCAGGCGAGCTTGTCTGCCCCGGGACGGTTCCACGTCATCCCGATCCGGCAGCGATCCCGCCAGTGTGCGATCCTTGGAGGTCAATGATCGTTCCTGGCCGCCTTCCCGCGTCCGATTTCCCCACCACGGAGCCACATTCACCGTGTCCATGACCCAGATCTGTTTCTCCGCGCACGAGGCCTACCTTCCGGCGGCCATCGAGGAACTGCGCGCCGTCTTCCCGGACGCGGTGTTCACCAGCCTCGGGCCGGACCTCGGCGCCATCGCGGGCGACGGCGTCAGTATCGTCTCCGTCCACGAGGCCGTGACCGCACCCAACGCGGCCACCCCGGTCGCCTTCGTGCAGCATCTCTTCCGCGAGGTCTCCAGTTTCCCCCTGCCCACCGATTTCGAGCGTCTCGGCGTCCTCCTCGATGAGGCGTTGGAAACCTGGCAGCAGACGCTGCTGCCCGAGACGGTCAGCCTCCAGGTGTGGGCGAGTGTCGCCGAGGGGGAGGAGGCGCCGGCCCTGCCCGTGCGCATGGACGAACTCTGGCGCCTGTTCGCGGATGGCCTGAGCGACGAGGGCCTTGCGGTCCAGCGCGCGGGGACGTCGCACGTCCTGTCGGTCTGCGTGACGCCGGAGGCGATCGTCCTTGGCTCCAATCGCGCCGAGAACGCGCTCTCTGACTGGCCGGGCGGGCGGATTCGCCTGTCGAAGCCGAAGGGCCAGATCTCCCGCTCCGAGTTCAAGCTGGAGGAACTGATGCGCGGCTTCGGCGTTCGCTTCCCGGAAGGGCGGGCGCTCGATCTCGGCGCCGCGCCGGGCGGCTGGACGCGCATCCTGCGCGGGCAGGGCCTTCAGGTGACGGCAGTCGACCCGGGGAATCTCGATCCCCGCATCGCGGGCGAGCGGGGGGTGACGCATGTCCGGAAGACGGCTGCCGTCTTCCTGCGGGAGACCTCCCAGCAGTTCGACGTGGTGGTGAACGACATGCGGATGGCGCCCTCCCTGTCGGTGGACCTCATGCTGACCTGCTGGGCTCACCTGAATCCGGGCGGCATGATCGTGGTGACCTTGAAGCTGTCGCCGCACCACGCGGTGGAGACCGTTCGCCAGAGCGTGATGCGCCTTCGCCAGCGGTACGACATCGAGCTTGTGCGGCAACTCCAGCACAATCGGAACGAAGTGACGGTGGTCGGGCGGCGTCGCCAGGATGGCGGCCGGGCTGGATGAGGATGGAGGACGGATGCTGAACACGGTGATCGACTGGGTGAAGAGGTGGGTGCGGCGCCACCCGATCCTGACCGGGATCTGGGTGCTGTTCCTGGCGCTCTGCATCGTCTCGCTCTTCACCTATCCGGACGGGCAACGGCCGAACTACCTGATGGGTGGCTTCGTGCTGCCGGCCATCGCCCTGCTGACGGTGGTCTACATGGGGCGGACGATCGATCGGTTCCGGGCGCTGCGCGACTATACCCGCAACCGTCCGCCGCGACCGGGCGATCGGGGGATCGACGACCCCGACGGGATTTGACCCGAGGGAGGACACAGAAACGCCCACCGATCTTGCGATCGCTGGGCGTCTGTCGCCATGAGCCATCCATTCGGCGATCCTGCCTGGAGAGCGTATCCCTCCGCCCGCGAGGGGCATCAGGACGCCAGGAGCATCACGATCGCGGTCCGCGGCGGGCGAACCCGCTCGGCATCGCCATCCCGGGGAGTGGCCCCGACCGGACGTTCGGAGAGCGGTTCCCGTGCCCACGACCATGAAGGTCGCTGGCCTCATGATCCACGCGGTTTCCCGCGCTTCACCTTGCCGATCGCCGCTCGGGCGATCGAACGGTACTGCTTTCGTCGGTCCTGTCGCCAGAAAGCTTGGCGTTTCGTTCTGTACGGACAGAGTATGATGCCGGTGTCCGATTGTCAACAGGGTTTCAACGCGAATGGAGCGAGCCCCGCCAAAGGGGCTAGTCTCACCCGCCGAAGGCGACGAAATGCCCTGGGTGCGTCCACCCCTACGCCTGTTCCGGAGCGCCCGGTTCCGTGGCGCGCGCCAGGGCCAGCCGGACCACGGAAACCAGCTCGTCGATGTCGAACGGTTTGAGCACGACGAAGATGTCCTTCGCTCGGAGATGCCCTTCGAGTTCGCGGACCAGTTGCAATGCTGCCGTGCAGACCACGATGGGAATGCCGGCGGTCGGGCGGTACATGCGCAGCTTCTGCAGCATCTGCCACCCCAGCGCATCGCCCCCGATGAGGAAATCGAGCACGATCAGGTCCGGGTTCAGGCGCTCCACATCGTGCACGTCCTGGAACGTGAAGGAGGAGAGGGTCACGCGGTATCCCTCGTCTTCGAGGATGTCCTTGAAGAGATCGAGGATCTCCTGGGTGTCGTTGATCACCAGGATGTGCGGACAGGTCTCCTCGTCGCCCAGCGGAACGCCGTGCGTATCCACGATCGGGACGGGCGGGATGCGCTGGGTGCTGGCGGGAGGCTGCGCGTGCTCGATGGTCATCCGAGGGGTCCTTGCCCATTTGGGGGAAGCCATGGTGGCGAAAGAAGGCCGCGGTGCTGCGCGGATTCTACCGCGTCCCTCCGGTGGGCGTACGAGCGAGGCCGGTCCTGGGTTCCAGGGCCGGCCTCGTGTCAGGGAAGGATGGGAAGGGGCAGGGGATTACTGCCCGGCGACGATCGAAACGGTGAGGGTGGTCTTGTACTGGCCGACCAGCGTGCCGTCCGGCACCTGCACCGTGGCGTTGATCGTGTCCTTGAACTGGCCGAGGCCCGACTTCTGCTGCGCGACCATGATCGTCTGGGCGTTGGTGGAGACGCCGCCGATCGCCTGCGGGGTGATGCCGTTGACGTTCTCGCCGCGGACACCCTGCACCGAGCCGGGCTGGAGGGTGAACTTGTCGAGGCCGAACGAGTTGCCCTCGGCGGAGGTGAAGGGGCCGGAGCCCTTGAGGGAGACCGTCCAGCCGGAGCCGACGCCGCGCGTGTCGGTCGCATAGACCGTCAGGGTGCCATTCGAGTTCTGGGAGGCGTTGCCGGAGCGGTACTGGACCTCCTGGAAGGAACCGGACTCGATGGAGGCAGAGATCGTGGCATTGGACGGCGTGGAGACGCGAACCGAGACATCCGCGGAATCGCCGGCGAATGCGCCGGTGGTGGCCGAGAGGGTGACGAGGGCGGCAGCGGCGAAGGCGGTGACGGTGTTCTTGAGGTTCATGGTGGTGCTCCTGTTCCCCTCCCCGGGGCGGTGGTTGGTGGCGACTTCCGGCGGGCATCCCGCTCGACTGAGGACATAGTACTTTAGTCATGGCCATGATGTCAATAGGGTAACCATGACTAATATCCTATTTCTCCGGAAGGGGTCCCGGAGCGGTCGTCTTCAGCTGCCAGGGCGGTATCTGCGCGAGCGAAAGGCCCGCCAATCCGGGGAAATCCGGTGTATCGGGTGTGACGGCTCAGCCGCGAGGCACCTCCTGCTCCTGCACGAGAGCCGGGGTCCGGGCCCCCGAGAGTGATCGAAAGTACTATGAGGACCGCCGCGAGCTGCCTATCCGACGCTCGACATGGCGCGCGACGGCAGAGGGTAGCTAGTACCTGGGTACTAGCTGGATGCTCGGGATGTGGGGCCGCGTGCATGATGCTCGCGCCGTGACCGCTTCAGCCGTGACGGCACGACGGCGGTGCCTCCGGGCGCTCGTTCGGCCTGGCGGCCGAGCGGCTGGGCCGCTGGAGCGTGGCCACGCCGGAGGCTGCAGCGGGCGCATATCCCGATGGAGGAGGCGCTCGGGTACCATAGGGGGACGTGGACCGCCGTTCCGCGGCAGGAAGGGTCCGTCAGGCGATAGACGAGGAGCGCTGGGCATGCCGGGAGTCTTTCGGTTTCGCGGTCGTTCGGGGAATGAGCAGGCGAGGCCGGGGGCGATCCTCTCCGATCGCCAGCAGGAATTGCTGACGGCCGAGAGCGACCTGCTTCACCGGCTCGACGGTGTGCTGGCGTCGTTTCCCGCCACGGAGGAGGACCTCGCGGCCCTGCGGACGGCAGTCGTCCAGCTCGACGATCTCTTCCTGCTCGTGATCGTGGGCGAGTTCAACGCCGGCAAGTCCGCCTTCATCAACGCCCTCATCGGCGCCGAGGTGATGCCGGAGGGCGTCACCCCCACCACGGCGGTCATCAACCTCCTGCGCTTCGGCGAGGAGCGCACCGAACGCACCCTCGCCGATGGCGTGATCCAGCGGACCTTCCCCGCCGATTTCCTCCAGGACATCACCGTCGTCGACACGCCGGGCACGAACGCGATCATCCGCGAGCATGAGGCGCTGACCCAGAAGTTCGTGCCGCGCTCCGACCTCGTCCTCTTCGTCACGTCCGCCGACCGCCCCTTCACCGAGAGCGAGCGGGAGTTCATCGCCCAGATCCGGGAGTACGGCAAGAAGGTCGTGATCGTCATCAACAAGGTCGACCTGCTGCGCGATGCGGCATCCCGCGAGCAGGTGGTGGGCTTCGTCCGTGAGAACGTGGAGAAGCTGCTCGGCTTCAATCCGGAGATCTTTCCGGTCTCGGCATTGCTGGCCCAGCAGGCGAAGGCCATCGCCGACCGCAACCCGGAGGAGCGGGATCGCCTGTGGGCCGCCAGCCAGTTCGAGCCGCTGGAGCACTACGTCGTCGAGACCCTGGACCAGGAGGGGCGGATCCGTCTCAAGCTGCTCAACCCGCTCGGCATCGCCGATCACCTCGCCGAGCGCTACCATCGCGCCACGGATGACCGCCTGAAGGTGCTCGCCGACGACCTGGTGACGATCGAGAACATCGATCGCCAGATGACGCTCTACCGCGACGACATGCGCCGCCAGTTCACCTACTACCTCACCCGCGTGGAAAACATCATCCACAAGATGAATGTGCGCGGGGACGAGTTCTTCGAGGAGACCATCCGCATCGGGCGCGTCTTCGACCTGCTGAACCCGGACAAGATCCGCAGCCAGTTCGAGCAGGCGGTCGTCGGCGACACCGAGCAGGCGATCGACGCCAGCATCGATGAACTGATCGACTGGATGGTGGAGCAGGACCTCCGGGTGTGGGAAGCGGTGAACGAGTACATCGACCGGCGGCGGCTGAACAAGTACGCCGACGAGCTGATCGGCGAGGTCGGCAGCCAGTTCCGCTACGACCGCCGCTCGATGCTCGATTCCGTCTCCCGCCGCGCGCAGGAGGAGGTCGATCGGTACGACATGGACGCCCACGCGCGCGATCTCTCGCTCTCCGTGCGCAACGCGGTTGCCGGGGTGGCGGTGGCAGAAGCCGGTGCGGTGGGGCTCGGGGCGCTGGTGGTCGCGGCGGCGAGCACGGCGGTGGTGGATGTCACCGGCATCCTGGCCGCGAGCGTCGTGGCGGGGCTCGGCCTCGTCATCCTGCCCGCGCGGCGCCGGAAGGCGAAGCAGGAGTTCCACAAGCGGTCGGAGGAGCTGCAGGAGCGCCTGACCCAGGTGATGCACGAGCAGTTCGAGCATGAGCTGAGCCGGTCGATCACGCGCATCGAGGACGCGATCGCGCCCTACACACGGTTCGTCCGTGCCTCGCAGGCCAAGCTGGAGCAACTCGATACGGATCTCGGTGGCATCCGGAACGAATTGCGGGCGCTGCGTCGGGAGATCGGCGGGGAAGACATCGCGGCGACACCGGCGCCAGCCCAGGTGCCAGCCAGCACCGTCAGCGCCGGGGATGCGGCGGCAGCCACCAGCAAGCCCCGCTGACGCTCGCGACCGCTCCGGAGAGGCTCACGGTGAGTACCGCCGACGACAGCGACGCGCAAACGCCGCCTGGTGTGACGGGGATTCGCCGCGCTCCCCCGATCGCTCCGCGCCCGGTGAACGATCGCCACATCCTCATGCGATTGCCGAAACGTACCTATTTTGACGATCGCAACACCGTTGTCCTCCCTGGTGTCGATATCGGGGAAGACGTTCGCGCGATCGGGCGCGGGTATGGCTGGTACAACGCCAGCAGGCGAGAAACCTGGGTGAATGGTCGTCTCTACGGGCAGCATGCCAACGGTACGCTCTTCCCCATTCGTGGCGAAGGATTCGTGGAAATGGACCGTCAGGAGTACAAGGCCCTTCTCGCAATCAGACGGTACAATGGCGACATGGCCCTGGCGCTTCGTGAATTGCGTAGCGATCCTCACATATCCGGTGAGCAGCAAGAGACCGCGATCCGCCTCTGGACGATTCGCCAGCAGGCGAAACGAGAACTGCCATGAATATCGTCAACACTGCCATGCTCTTCTTCCCCACATTGCCGGATCGCGAACAGCTGCGTACCGCTGCGGCTGAAGCCTATGGTTTGCCGGCAAGCGATGTGGCGGTCGGTGTCTATCGCTGGGATGCGAATCCATTTCCGCCGGGACATCGGCTCTACCTCAACCTCTGGAACGGTGAAGAGGACGAGCACTACGCAGGCGACTTGCCCTTCTCATACGACCAATGCGTCGATGACCGCATGGTTGACGATCTCTCGTCCCGTATCCAGCGGCTGGCCGAGCTGCTCGGCATGATGGTCGTGACGAACGACCACGAGGGCGATCCGGCGTTCATTCATCTCCCTGATGGCACGACCGTCCGGAGGGACCTCGAGGAGCTGCCGGAAGGGGGGCTTCTCCTGCCGGACGACCTCAAGGCCATCGCCACTGCCGAGCGGCCCGCCCGCGCCGCGTAATCCCGGCACCAGACGAACCAGCGAACGCCGCTCGGGGAACCCGGGCGGCGTTCTGGCGTTCTCCTTGCGGGGAGACCGGGCCATCGCACGAGCACAGGGGCGCACGCCCCGGCCCGGCCTCCCCGTCATCGGCGCCCGGTCGCGATGCCCGCACGGTCTCCGCCAGATCCGCCCCCATGAAGGACGAATCCATGCCCACTCGCCTGCCTGCCCGAACCATCACCACCACCACCACCGTACTCGCTGCCTGTGCCGTGGCCCTGGCCCTGGCGCTGCTCGGGACCATCCCCGCGTTCGCCCAGCACGACCCGCGCCCTCCTGCCCTCCCGACGGCCACGGC
>JBQCJS010000702.1:0-3070 GCA_051952485.1 Thermomicrobiales bacterium
ACCACGATCGTCATCGTGCCGCTGCTCGTCGCCGCGCTGCGGCTCCATCGCTCCCGCGCAACGGTCGTGGCCCGGATCTGATCCCTGGCGCCGACCATCGCCCAGCAGGCCGACGCACGCCGCCCTACGGGGCCGTTCGGGTCGCCAAGCTCGCGAGGCAATGCGGGTTCTGCATGATCCCGAGGATGCTGCCGAATGGATCGATGCCGGACGCGCCGATAAAATCCTCTCCGTGATTTCGCGGCGGGTAATGCAGCGTCGCGCCCATCTCCTCCCCGGACCCGCGCGACCGTAGCGTGCACGTCGTCGACGCGCCACGACACGATTGCGCCACCGGGCGCCGAGCTCGCGCGCATCGGCCACGAGTTGAGCCGCGCCGACGAATCCCGCCCCTGGCCAGTCCACGACGATGCGTCGCCCATCCTGGGAGCGCCGCCCCATCGCTGCCGTCAACGGATCGCGAACGTTCCGTGCACGACCTTGACACGCCCAAGGACGCGGGCGTATACCTCGCGTGGCCCTGCGGGCACTCCGTGCGTTCCGCTCCCTGGCCGCCGCACCATCAGGAGGCATTCACCGCTCATGGACTCAGGCAGTAGTCCGGGCGGAGTGCACTGGCCGATCCCCGGATCGCGCCCGACGATGGACGCTCGCCGCTGATCCCCGCGATCGGTCCCGGCGAGTCCCCTCGCCGCGCCAATCCCGATCGCTTCCCGGGCACTCCCGCCCTCCGTCGATCCCCACCCGGGCCCCTCCCGGCCCATCGTGCGATCCAGCCCGTCCCCCCAGCGCCGCCCCGGCCGGAACTCCGTTCCGCCTGCCGTCCGGGCATCCGTGCGTGACGGCGAGACGGCGGCTTCGCGGGAGTTGCCACCATGCAGACCCTTTCCGCTTCCACCCTGCGCGACCTCCTGGAGACGCGGGACACGGCCGAGCTCGTCCGGCTCGCTCCGACCCTCCATGCCTCCGAATGGGTCGATCTCATCCACCAGCTCGATGACGACGAGGTCGCGACGTTGCTGGACCTCCTGCCGGACGAGATCGCGGTCGAGATCCTGGCCGAACTCGATCCGGAGGCGGCCGCCGACCTCCTCGCGAAGGGCACTCCCGCCTCCACTGCCGCCATCATCGCGGAGATGGAGCCGGACGATGCGGCCGACGTGGTCGCGGAGATGGACGACGACCGCGCCGCCGAGGTCCTTTCCGAGCTGCCGAGTGAGGACGCCACCACCCTGCGCGAACTGCTCGCCTATCCGGAGGGGTCGGCGGGCGCCCTGATGACGCCGGAGTTCGTCGCGATCGCCCCGATGCTCCGTGCCGACCAGGCGATCGAGGCCCTGCGCGCCATCGCCGCCGACGCCGAGGTCACGAACTACGTCTACGTGCTGGACCGCCAGGATCACCTGCTGGGGGTCCTCTCGCTGCGGAACCTCGTCCTCGCCCAGCCACACGAGCAGGTCCACAACCTGATGATCGTCCCAGCGGTCTCCGTGACGACCGATACGGACGAGCAGGTCGCGGCGAACCTCCTGCGCGACCGCAACCTGCTGGCGTTGCCGGTGGTGGACGCCGAGAACCGGCTGCAGGGAATCATCACCCACGACGACGCGACGGAAGTCCTCGAAGACGAGCTGACCGAGGACTACCTGAAGATGGCCGGGACCGACGCCGACGAGATGGCGCGGCGCAATCCGGTCCAGATCGCCCGCCTTCGCATGCCGTGGCTGATGGGGACGATGGTGCTGGAACTGTTCGCCGGTCTCGTGATCAGTCATTTCGACGGCGTCCTCCAGCGCGTCATCCTGCTGGCCTCCTTCATGCCGGTCATCTCGGCGATTTCCGGCAACGTCGGTCTCCAGGCGGCCGCGATCGTCGTGCGGGGTCTCGATACCGGCCACGTCACGCTGTCCGACTGGCGACGCCACGTCTCGAAGGAGCTCCGGACGACCTTGCTCATGGCGATCGGCTGCGGCATCGTGCTCGGGGCGATCGGCGCGTTCTGGTCCCGTCACCTGCCGTTCGGGATCGTCATCGGCGGCGCCCTGACCTGCTCGATGATGACCGCCGGCCTGATGGGCACGCTGATCCCGATGGTCTCGAAGCGGCTCGGCTTCGATCCGGCCACCACCGCCGGTCCATTCGAGACGGCCTTCCAGGACATCATCGGCTTCGGGGTCTTCCTCTGGCTGGCTTCCCTGCTGGAGGGCTACCTGACGTAGACCCCCGACCTGCGATAGGCAGCGGCGTGCTGGATCGGTCCGGCACGCCGCCGGTCTGTGCTGAAAGGGTGGACGGCAGGAGCCACGACGGTGATACTGCCGCCGAGTGGGGACTCACCGGATCGCACGACCCAACGGAGACGACGACCATGACGAATGTCCTGATCCTGGGCGGCACCGGCTTCATCGGTCCGCACGTCGTTCGCACGCTCATCGCGCAGGGCCACGAGGTCACGCTCTACAACCGGGGGACCTCCCAGGCCGACCTGCCGGACGGTGTACGCCGCCTGACCGGCACCCGCGCCGGGATCGCCGAACGCCGCGACGAGTTCCGCGCGATCGCTCCCGATGTGGTGCTGGACATGCGCTCCATGCTCGAACCGGAAGCCCGCACCATCGTCGAGACGATGACCGGCATCGCGCCCCGGATCGTCACGATCAGCAGCATGGATGTGTATCGCGCCTTCGGCCTTCTCATCGGCTCTGAGGAGGGCGATCCCGTCCCGGTCCCGTTCGACGAATCCGGCCCGCTCCGGGAGAAGCGCTACCCCTACCGAACGGAGACGCCGCCCGCGCCGGATGACCCGCGCGCCTGGGCCCATGACTACGACAAGATCCCGATCGAGGAGCTGGTGCTCGGCGCGGACGGCATCGCCGGTACGATCCTCCGCCTGCCGATGGTGTATGGCGACGGCGACTACCAGCACCGTCTCCTGCCCTATGTCCAGCGCATCGCGGACGGGCGCCCGGCCATCATCCTGGGGGAACGCGATGCCACGTTCCGGGCCGCGCGCGGCTACGTGGGGAACGTCGCGGCGGCCATCGCGCTCGCGGTGACGGATGACCGGGCG
>JBQCJS010000703.1:0-2322 GCA_051952485.1 Thermomicrobiales bacterium
GCCGCGACGATCCGCCGCGCCCACGCCGTGCAGCCGGTGACGGCGGTGCAGAGCGAATACTCCCTCTGGTGGCGCGCCCGCGAGGACGACGTGATCCCGGTCCTGGACGACCTCGGGATCGGGCTGGTGCCGTTCAGCCCGCTCGGCAAGGGGTTTCTCACCGGCACGGTGAGCGCCGCGACCGAGTTCACCGCCGGGGATATCCGGGCGACGATCCCCCGCTTCACGCGGGAGGCCCGGACGGCGAACGGGGCGCTGGTGGACCGCCTCACCGCCATCGGCGAGCGCCTGGACGCCACGCCAGCGCAGATCGCATTGGCATGGCTCCTGGCGCAGAAGCCGTGGATCGTGCCGATTCCCGGCACGCGCCGCATCTCCCGGCTGGAGGAGAACCTCGGCGCGGCGGACCTCATCCTCAGCCCCGACGACCTCCAGGCGATCGACGCCGCCTCCCGGGAGGTCGCCATCCAGGGCGCCCGCTACCCCGAAGCCCTCGAACGCATGACCAACCTGTAGAAAGATCCTCATGGACCACACACGCCTCGGCAACTCCGGCCTGACAATCAGTCGCATCGCCCTGGGCTGCATGAGCTTCGGCGACACCGCGCGCGGCTTCAATGCCTGGTCGCTCGGCCTCGATGACGCCCTCCCCTTCTTCCGGCAGGCGCTCGAGCGCGGCATCACCTTCTGGGATACCGCCAACGTCTACCAGCTGGGCAGCTCCGAGGAAATCGTTGGGGAAGCACTCCGGACCCTGACCCGGCGGGAGGACATCGTGCTCGCGACCAAGGTGCATTTCCGGATGCACGATGGTCCGGGAGGCCAGGGCCTTTCCCGCCGGGCGATCATGGAGCAGATCGATGCGTCCCTGGCACGCCTGGGCACCGATTACGTCGACCTCTACCAGATCCACCGGTTCGACCCGAACACGCCGGTCGAGGAAACGATGGAGGCCCTGCACGATGTGGTGAAGGCCGGCAAGGCCCGCTACCTCGGGGCATCGTCGATGTGGGCATGGCAATTCGCGACGATGCAGCACACCGCGGAGCGTCATGGCTGGACCCGCTTCATCTCGATGCAGGACCAGTACAACCTGTTGCAGCGGGAGGAGGAGCGCGAGATGTTCGGACTCCTTGCCCATCAGGGGGTCGGCAGCATCCCCTGGAGTCCCCTCGCCAAGGGCCGGCTCACCCGCCCGTGGGGGGATCACACCGACCGGTTCGATAACGATCCCGTCGGCCAGCGCATGTTCCCGAACGACGACCGCGCGATCGTGGACGCCGTGCAGGCGATTGCCAGCGATCGCGGCATCCCCATGGCGCAGGTGGCGTTGGCATGGGTTCTGAGGAATCCGGTCGTATCGGCGCCGATCGTCGGCGCGACGAAGCCGCACCATCTCGCGGACGCCGTCGCGGCCCTCGACGTGACCCTGACCGATGACGAGGCCGCCCGGCTCGAAGCCCCCTACACGCCCCGGCTCCCCCTCGGATTCGAGTAGACGCGACATACCGGAAAGGACGGCATCCATGCAGATCACCCGCAGTTCCCTCGCAACCACCAAGGGTCCCGCCGACTGGTTCACCGGCGATGTCTATGTCGACACGGTCGCCGCACCGACTGGCGCCTCCCGGATCAGCGCCAGCGCGGTCCACTTCACCCCCGGCGCCCGCACCGCCTGGCACACGCATCCGAACGGGCAGACGATCGTCGTGCTGGAGGGCGTCGGCCGCTGCCAGCGCAAGGGCGGCCCGGTGGAGGAGATCCGGCCCGGCGACCGTGTCTTCTTCGAGCCGGGCGAAGTGCATTGGCATGGCGCCGCGCCGGACCGGTTCATGCTCCACATCGCGATGCTGGAGGTCGATGCCGAGGGCCGCAGCGCCGATTGGGGCGATCACGTCTCCGACGCCGACTACGCGGCCGATCCCGCCCGGTCATGACCGCCTCCTCCCATCCCGAAAGGATCGCATCCATGCCTGCCTGGAGCACCCAGGACCTGACGACCATCGACACCACCGATGAGGTCCGCCTCGCCACCCTGCGCCGCGACGGCACGCTGCGCACCCCCGTCACCATCTGGGCCGTCGTCGTCGGGACGGAGGTCTTCGTGCGGGCCGTCTACGGTCCCGAATCGCCCTGGTTCCGGGGCACCCGGTCCCGGCACCGCGGCCAGCTGCACGTCGGATCGCTGTCGCGCGATGTCGCCTTCGAGGGCGTCCCGGACGATCTCGCCCCGGCGATCGACGCCGCCTACCGACAGAAATACGGCGGCTACGCGACGAGCATCGTCGACTCCACGCTGACCCCGCAGGCGAGGGAAGCCAC
>JBQCJS010000704.1:0-3207 GCA_051952485.1 Thermomicrobiales bacterium
AGGCGTGTGACACAGGAGGGACAGGTCGAACCGTGGTGATCGGGGGAGACCACGGAAAGGGGAATGCCTAGTCAGCCAAGTCCTGAATGCTCCTCGATGGGCAGGTACACTCGCACGATGCACCGCCGAAATGACAGAAGGGGCGGGATCGATTCGATCCCGCCCCAGAGCCTACAGGATTCACGCCACCAGCGCAACCAGCGTCATCAGACCTCGATGTCCGCGATCCGGCTGGCCGACGCCTCGAGCGCCGTGAGGGCGTAGTTGTCGATCTCCTGCTGGAGGGCGTCGCGCAGGTTGATGAGATCGACCAGGTCCAGCCCGGCGATCACGGCGTTGGATTCGGGATCGTTCTCGTCGCTCGAGCCCGGGACGACCCGGAACTCGACCTCCACGATCTCCTCGCCATCGATCTCCTCGCCCGCAGGCAACTCGTCCATGTAAATGTTGTACGTGTCCACCGTGTTCGTCTCCTCGCGTGTGGTTCCTGAATCGATCGATCGGCCGACCGGCCAAGCGCCGGAGCTACACGCCGAATCCCCAACCGCAACGCACCGTTGCGCCGGATCGTGGGATCGAACCGCGACAGCACGATTGCGCTCCCAGTGGAACGGTAGAGGTAGCATATCGCGTCGTGCCGGTTCCTGCACGCGAATATCCCCATTCCCGCGCGGAACCCGCCACGAAACCGCATCGTTTCCCTCACGGCGGATCGCAAAATGCTATCTTCACCCAAGCCATCCGGGCGGTCCCGCCCGTCACGACACCTTCGACCTCCGCTGCAACTCCTGGCAGGCGCAAAGAAGCCCATGAGCGACACCGACGACAAGCATCCCTTCCAGCACCCTCGCCGGCGATGGAGCCGCCGCGCCACCATCGGCGCCGGGGCCGGCTTCGTGCTGGCGGGACTTTCCGCCTGCTCGATCGGGTCCGAGGACAAGCCGGAATCCACCCCCGCGCCCACCGAGGTCGTGGTCCCCGAGCCGACCCAGGGCGCGCCGACACCGACACAGGAGCCGATCGCCTCACCCGTCGCAGGGTATCTCGATCCGTCGCGCTGGAAGGGACGCTCGATCTCCGTGGCGAGCGCCGCCGCTGGCGACTACCTGAAGGCGCTCCAGGAGAGCTACTTCGATGCGTTCCAGGCCGCGACCGGCGCCACCGTCCGCCATACCGAGTTCGGGCGCGACGGCCTGACGACCCTCGCGCAGCAGGTGGATGACGGCGATGTGGTGTGGGACGTCGCCCTCATCCCGACCGAGAACGTCCTTCCGCTGTCGCAGAAGAAGTACCTGCAGGCGATCGACTACAACGTGATCGATGCCACGTCGCTCTATCCCGAGATCACCATGCAGCACGCGGTGGGGCAGGCCCTGTACTCGACCGCGATCGTCTACCCGTGGAATGCCGAAACCGCGCCCGCAGGCTGGGGAGATTTCTGGAATCTCGCCCTGTACAACGGGACACGCGCGCTCCGGCGCTCTCCGGTCGGCACGCTGGAGTTCGCCCTGCTGGCCGACGGGGTGACGATGGACAAGCTCTACCCGCTCGACGTTCCCCGCGCGTTCGCGAAGCTCGAATCGATGCGCACCCTCGCCATCTTCTACGAGGACAGCAAGCAGCCGGTGGAACTGGTGCGTACCGGGCAGGTCGGCCTCGCCAGCGCCTGGAGTGTCCGCACCACCTTGCCCGACGTGGCGAACGCCGTGAAGGTGCAGTGGGCCGGCGGCATGATCTCCGCCGACTCCTGGGCCATTCCACGCGGCGCCCAGAATGCCGATGTCGCCATGAGCTTCATCAACTTCGCGACCCGCGCCGTACCTGCCGCCAACTTCAGCCGCATGCAGCCGTTCGGACCGGTGAACAAGGATGCCTTCGCGCTGCTCCGGCCCGACATCGTCGCCATCCTCCCGACATCCCCGACCAACATCCGGGAGCAGTTCTTCCAGAACTGGAGCTACTGGGCGGAACATACCGATCCGCTGACAGCCCAGTTCGAGGACTGGCTGCTGAATCCGGTATCGACGCCCGCGCCGGGGGCATCGCCGGCCTCGTGATGCCGCCAGGCCCGCACGTCTGCCGGTGAGGCGCGGAACCGATGACCGGCCCCGATGGTTCATAATGGCGGGCAGCAGTCCCGGGAGCATCCGGCACGTCGCCACCTTCGCCGGAACTGCGCACGCGTCCACGCCGAATCGAGCGTGGGCGCCACCAGCGGCAGGCAGTTGGCCCGTTCACTCGATGGGCGAGAGGAGACCAGATGACGAAGTCGTTCCTGCAGCGAGGGGTTCACGGCGCGCGGGCCCTGGCCGTGGCGGCGCTGATCACCGGGACCATCGCGACCGCGGTCGTGCCGGGAATCTCGGCACAATCGGCCAGTGTCGACCCGAAACTGCTGGGCCAGATGGCCTCGATCACACTCGACCAGAGCGCGCTTCCTGACGGCTATACCCTCGTTGGCGAAGCCTTCCTCGATGCCGATCACGCCGGCTACGCCAACATCGATGCCAAGTCGCTGACGGACACGGGGTTCCTCGGCCGGTATGTGAGCTATTACGAGAACACCTCGCAGAACGCCCGCATCATCAGCTACGTCTCGGCGTGGTCCAGCGAGGATGCCGCCAAGGCCGGCTTCGACCTGACCGAGGACGAGGCGAAGACCAACCCGGGCGCGACCCTCTCCGATGCCAGCGCGTCGGTCGGCGACGAGCCGCATGAGCTCACGACCGGGACGTTCAAGGACGGTGACACCTCCATCGGCACGGCCGACCTCACCTTCCGCAGCGGCAGCTTCCTCGTCGGGGTCGATCTCGAGAAGACGGATGGCTCCCAGCCGGACGCCTCGGTGACCGAGACCCTCGCCAAGTCCGCCGCCGATCGCGCCGCCGCCGTTGCGGCGGGCACGAATCCGCAATACACCGATCTCACCCTGGCGGTGGAGTCCCTGCCGCTGCTCGGCCTGGGCACCGGTGTCCAGACCGGCTTCCTGACCCCGACCGAGGTCGAGAACGTCTACGGTGTGCAGGGGTCCTCGCTCAGCAGGCTGACCGCCTCCTGGACGGAGACCATCGCGGTCGGCGCCGATCCGAAGCAGGTCCCGTACGTCACCGTTGGCCTGACAACGTTCGCCAGCGCCGATGAGGCCAAGGCGGTCGTCACCGGCGCGGCCGACCTCACGCCGTCGCTGGCAAACCTGAAGGCGGTCGA
>JBQCJS010000705.1:0-5958 GCA_051952485.1 Thermomicrobiales bacterium
ATGCGTCGCCCCGCAACGCGCATCGTTCCCTTGGCCGACACCCCCATCAACCCGGTCCTGAACCCGGCCCCGCAGCCCGGTTCACCGTTGCTCATGGCGGCTGAGAAATCTCTCTGCCCAGCCCCTCTGGACTGTACGGACAATATATACGGACACTGCGTCGGTGTCAACCGGGTAGGGCATCGGATTTCCGTACGCTCGTTTCCCGCCTTCGCAATCCGTTCACGATTCTACGACCGCCACGGCAATTGGCCAAGGCTCCATCGCCCGCAAGGCGAACATGGGAAATCCCAGATTCCCCAATGAGACCTGGCCGGCACCGGCTCATGTGGCAACGCTCGGGCTTCCGCGCCCACAGCGCCGCGATAGCCGCGGATTGGCGGCAGGGAGGTCTCCGGGCGGGGCGGGCCCAAAGGAGGGCCGGGCAACCGGATTCGGCATCAGCTCCCGACCGGCGTGGCTGCGGCCCAGTCCTGCGCGAAGACCGCCTGGACGCGCTGCACCGATCCCGGACTCGTCACCACCATCGCCATCTCCCGGTTGCTGTCGAGGGAGGTCGGCGTGAAGTTCTGCGAGCCGACGATCACCGACGTGCCATCCACGACCATCGCCTTGGCGTGGACATAGAGCTTGCCCAGCACCCGCACCTCCACCCCCGAGCGGGCGAGGGCCGCATAGGTGGAACGGACGCTATCGCTCTCCGGCGAGTTCACGATGAGGCGGACGCGAAGTCCTGCCTGGGCGGCGTACCCGAGGGCATTGATCATTCCCGGATCGTTGATGACCTCCACGTAGAGGTCGATGGATGTGGTGGCGCCGTCGATGATGTCGAGGAATCGCTGGCGGCTGTTGGTGGGGCTGAGGATCAGCGGCCCCTCGGGCCGGTCGATGGGATCGCCGCTCCAGTCGCCATCGAAGATCGCCTGCGCCTCGTTGACCACCGCAGGGGCGGTCGAGATCGCCCCGAACTCACGATTGCCCTTGAAGGCGGACGCCGTCAGGTTCATGTTCATGATGATCGCCACCTGGCGATCGACCACGATGTACTTGGCATGCGTGAACCGGAAGCGCGAATCGCTCCACTGATGCTCGATCCCGGCGGCGTCGAGCCGTTTCGCGAGTGCGGCGGTATCCGAGGAGCCACCGTAGGGGTACTGCTCGACGATCACGCGGACGCGGACCCCGCGCGCCGCGGCCCGTTCGAGTGCGGCGATCACGTCGTCATTCGTCAGGAGGTAGATGCCGACATCGATCGCGCAATCGGCGTGATCGAGTTCATCGACGATGGGTGCGGTCCCATCGGTTGGTTCGACGAAGACGCCTTCGCTGGAAAAATCCGGGTGGGAGAGGCCTGCCAGGCAGGAGGAGGGATCGACACTCGCGGATTGCGAACGCCAGGGAGGGGAGCAGGCAGTGAGGACGAGGAGGGCGACGAGAAGCGCCGAAGCCAGCCGGAATCCCCGCGTGCCGGCGTGGTGACGAACCCGGGAAACGCAAACGCCGCCATCATCCGACAGCAGCGCCATGCTCGTCTCCATCAGGACAGGGTCTTTCGGACACACGTCACCCCACGGCCTCGCCACGAAGGCCGTTCGACGACGCCAGTCTGCGGCCTACCGCACCCGACGGCGCGGCTGCTCGACGCGGACCGGAACGGGCACCGGCTTCGGCCGAGGCGCGAAGCTGGGCATGTTGGCCGCAAGCCATTCGAGGAAACGTTGCATCAGCCCTGAGCCCACGCGGTACTCCATTCGCTCCGACGAGCGAGGCTGGTCGCCCGTCATCCATCAAGATTGGACATCTGACCTGATGCAGGTAGTGTGCCATTGATTGCGTGCCATTCTACCGGCAAGACCGCTCCTTGTCACGGTGTGCCGGAGAGACACGGAGGGGCCCTGGCGATACCGGGCTCGGTCAGGATCGCGTCACCCCCAGGCGAAGCGCGAGGTGGTCCCGGATCGCGTTGGCCAGCGGTTCCTCTCCCTCCGGAACGGCGAGATCGAGCACGGCGGGCAGGAGCGCACCCAATCCCAGCTCCGTCGCCCGCTGGACGATCGGGTCTTCCCACGGCCCGACCACTGCTCGGTCGGCGCCTCGTGCGCGCTCCGAGAGCGCCAGGGCCGCGAGCTCCCCCGCGATCGGGTCCGGCGTGGCGACGTAGCGGCGCTGGCCGTCGATCGTCAGCGCGAGAAGGGCGCCCCGGAGGCGGATCGCCAGGTCCACCTCGGCGACGATTCCGAGTCGCCCCCGGTTCGCATGCAACCGCAACCGCGTGGCCGGCCCGACATACGAGGCAGCGACATCCAGCACATACGGACCTCGGGTGGCCACCCGGTCGAGATCGCAGGCGACGAGGATACCGGTCGCGGCGACCAGCTTCCCCGGCAGCACGACCCGTTCGAGCTCGGCGGAGGCGTCGATGGACCGCACATCGACGGCCTGCCAGTGCCCCGAGCGATCCCCTCGAAGTCTCCGCAAACGCCCGCCCCAGCCACTCGGGATGACCACCTCGGCGCTAGCGCCGGGACGGTGCGCGACCTGCTCCGCAACCGCCCTGGCAAGGGCATCGTCCGCCGAGAGCGATGATGGGAGGATGAGCGTCGCGCCATCCTCGGGCGCGATGAAAGCCACCGCCTCCGTGAGGGACGACGCGACAATGACGGGAACACGATGCACGATCGGGGTGCCTCCGGGGACTCGACGTTGCGATACTGGATGCGTCCGGCCGCACTCGGGGCGGACGCCCAAGCATACCCGCGAAGGGAGACCGCCACCCACGATGGGACATTCACGCGCACGCGCCGCCCTGCGGCCTCCCTCCATCCATCCTCTCGTCGCCCTCATGCTGGTGACGTTCCTCGCCATGACGCCAGTCGTGGGGCTCGCCCAGGCCGCGACACCCACCGTTCCCACCCAACCGGGCCAACCGGCGTCCGGACCCGGCGGGAGCGACTACCTCCTCGATGGGGTCACCCAGCAACGCGTCGGGGAGACGCCCCGCGATGCCTGGGTTTTCACCCCGACGGGCGCGGCGGATGATGAGCTCGGGAGCCTAGACGTGGTGATCCTGATCCACGGTCTGGGCGGTACCGATCCCGCCATGTACGAGGACTGGATCCAGCATCTCGTGAGGCGCGGGACGATCGTGATCTTTCCGGTCTACCAGTCGCTCGACGTGATCGAGGTCGGTCCCTCGACCTGGCCGGGCAACCTCTTCGCGGGCGTCCGGGAAGCGGTCACCTCGCTGGGCGATCGATCGGGCACGGATTTCCGGACAAAGCCTGTCGACGTGATCGGGCACTCGCTGGGCGGTCCCCTCGCCATCCGCTACACGCTCGACGCCGCTCGCCTCGGGTTCCCCCCACCCCGCACCCTTTTCGTGGTGCAGCCCGGCGGCTGCCAGCCGTGCGGCAACTTCGGCGGTCTCGGCATCGACCTGCCGCTGGACGAGCACCTCCCGTCGAACCTCCTCGCGCAGATGCTGGTCGGTGACCGCGACGAGACGGTGGGCGACGCGGACGCCCGGTCGCTGTGGCCACTCTTCGACGCCATTCCGCCCGAGCACAAGGACTACGTCACGATCCGTTCCGATGAGCATGGTACGCCGCCGGTGATCGCCGACCACGCGGCGGTGGGGACCGGCAACCGGCCCGATGGCATCGACGTGATCGACTGGTTCGCGCTCTGGCGCTCCCACGATGCCCTCATGTCCTGCGCCGCCTCCGGGACCGACTGCGCCTACGCCCTCGGCGACACACCGGAGCACCGATCCATGGGCACCTGGAGCGACGGCGTGCCGATCACCCCGCTGCTCATCACCGACGGGCCGCCGACATGACGGTGCAACGCACGATTGCGGTCGCCCGGGACTTCTCGCTGGCCGAAACCTGTGGGCCGGCCGCCTGGGTGGCGCATCGCTCGCCGCGCCAGGCGTGGATCGGCGACGCATTCATCCACGTCCGCTGGGAGAGCGGGCAGCCCGTCTGGCGTACCGTCCGGCAGCCCGGCCCCGGCCTCCTGGCCATCGCGGGCAGCGCCGATCCCACCGCGGATGGCGCGTTCCTGCGGGATGTCCTGGGGATGGACGTCACACTGCCGCCTTTCGCCGATCCGGTGATCGCGAGCCTCGCCCTCCAGTTCCCCGGCATGCGTCCGCTCAGCGACGGGTCGCTCTTCGAAGGCGCGGTGACCTCGATCGTGGGCCAGAGCATCTCCGTGGCGGCGGCCGCCGTCACGCAGGACAAGCTCGCCCGTCTCTTCACCGAACCGCTACAGGTGGCGGGTCGTCCGTTCCGGCCCTTGCCGAGTGCTCGCCAGCTCGCATCGGCCCCCGCCACCCTGATCCGGCAGTCGGGCGTGACGATGAAACGGGCGGAGGCGATTCGCCATCTCGCCCGCGTGGAGCTCGACGGTCTGCTCCCGACCGCCGCCGAGGCGAGGGACGATCCGGACCGCACCATCGCGAGACTGACCGCATTGCCCAGCATCGGTCCCTGGACCGCCGAATCGACCCTCCTGTGGGGGATTGGGGCGGCGGATTCGCATCCGACCGGCGATGTCGCGCTCCTGCGTGCCGCGCGCGTCGCCTACGGTCGCCCCGAGATGACCCTGCGCGACCTCGACCTGCTCGCGGAGGGGTGGCGCCCGGCCCGCTCACTCGCGGCCCGGCTGCTGTGGGCCTCGCTGTTTGGTCCGGCACCCCTATCACAGTGACATAACGATAGAGGCCACGAGCAGGATGTCTTTCCCGCTCGTGACCTCGCATCTCCCGGCTGGCGATGCCGTCATCCGCCGTGCTCGTCATGCCCCGGAGCCGGTTCGGCCTGCTGCACCTCCTGGGTCGTGGGTGTATGGGTGTCCGTGACGCCCATCCCGGCGCGATCGCTCAACCAGAGCGCCCCGGCGCCAATCGCCAGCGCCACCAGGGCGATTCCAGCGAGGTAGCCCCAGTCCCGCACGCGCTGCCCGAGCGGTGGATGCAGGATCTCGCCCGCCGATGCCGGTCGGTGGAAGCCCCGCAGCCTCAGGGCGTTGGTCACGACGCTGACGCTGCTCATCGCCATCGCGGCGGCGGCCAGGACGGGACTGAGCAGGATGCCGAACGCCGGGTAGAGGATCCCCATCGCCACCGGGATCAGCACCACGTTGTAGGCGAACGCCCAGAAGAGCCCTTGCCGGATCGTCTGCACGGTGCGCCGAGAGAGGGCGATCGCCGTGACGATGCCCTTGAGGTCATCGCCGATGAGCGTGATGTCGGATGCCGCCATCGCGACATCGGTGCCGGTGCCGATCGCGATCCCGAGATCCGCCTGCGCCAGCGCCGGGGCATCGTTGATGCCGTCCCCGACCATGCCGACCGTGCGCCCATCCTCCTGCAAGGCACGGATCTTCTCGGCCTTCTGCGCCGGGAGCACCCCGGCCAGCACGTTCCCGATCCCGGCCTTCGCCGCGATGGCGCGGGCGGTCCGCTCGTTGTCGCCGGTCACCATCCAGACATCGAGTCCGAGCGCCTTCAGTTCGGCGATCGTCTCGGCGGCGGCAGGTTTCAAGGTATCGGCAACGCCGAGCATACCGGCCAGCCCGCCGTCGATCGCCGCGTACATCGGGGTCGCGCCGCCGTCGGCCAGGTCGTGCGCAGCGGACTCCAGCGGATCGATGGCGATCCCGTCGCGGGCCATCAGCGCAGCATTGCCAACCGCGACCCGCCGTCCCTCCACGGTTGCGACGATGCCATGTCCGGCCACCGCCTCGAATGTGACTGCCTCCGGCAGCGTTTCGCCCTTGCCCTGCGCGGCCTTCACGATCGCCGCGCCCAGCGGATGTTCGGAACCGACTTC
Organism: Thermomicrobiales bacterium; assembly: GCA_051952485.1. GTDB lineage: Bacteria > Chloroflexota > Chloroflexia > Thermomicrobiales > UBA6265 > JASGDN01. Next base: position 5,838 of record JBQCJS010000705.1, read on the forward strand.
CGCCGCCGCGACCAGCCGCAGGAGATCGTCGCGGTCGATCCCGCCGGCCGTCTCGATCGCCACCAGCGACGGTTCGCCCTTCGTGATCGTGCCGGTCTTGTCGAGCACGATCGTGTCGATC
>JBQCJS010000706.1:0-5488 GCA_051952485.1 Thermomicrobiales bacterium
GGCCATGTTCGGCCTGTTCCCGTGTGACCGTGGATCGCAGGTCGGCCAGGTAGTTGCGGCTCACGTTCACGTAGCGACCGCCGATGCTGCCGATCCGCGCCTGCTGCTCGGCGGAGAGCGAATCCCGTTGCTTGGCGGGAATCCCCATCATCACCGCGCCGTCCGGAACCTCCATCCGCTCCGGAATCAGCGCGCCCGCCGCGACCACGACGCCCGAGCCGATGCGGGAGTACGAGAGCACGATCGCGCCCATGCCGATCGTGCTGCCGTTGGCGATGGTAGTGCCGTGGATCAGGGCGTTGTGGCCAATGGTCACGTCATCGCCGATCACGGTCGGCGCGTCCATGTTCACATGCACCACCGTGCCGTCCTGCACGCTCGACCGCGCTCCCACGCTGATGGGCGCGATATCCCCGCGCACCGTCGTGTTGAACCAGACGCTCGATTCCGGCCCGACCGTGACATTGCCGATCACCACCGCACCCGGCGCGAGGAAGGCCGACTCGTCGATCTCCGGCCACACGCCGAGGTAGGGGATCACGATCGCCCCCGGCCACCGCGCCGCGTAGAACGCCGTCCGTTCTCGCCGCCCGTCCTCCATCACCCCACCTCGATCGCGATGGCGTCACCCTGGCCGCCGCCGGTGCAGATCGCCGCCACGCCGATGCCGCCGCCACGGTCCTCCAGCTCCTGGATCAGCGAGAGCAGGATGCGCCCGCCGCTGGCCGCCAGGGGATGCCCGAGGGCGATCGCGCCGCCGTGGACGTTCACGCGTTCGAGGTCGATCCCGAGGCGTCGCGCCGAGATCAGCGTCACGCTGGCAAAGGCCTCGTTGATCTCGAAGAGGTCCACATCGGCAACGGCCAGGCCTGCCTTCGCGAGGGCCTTCTCGGTGGCCATCGCCGGCGTATAGGCGAGATACGGCGCGTCCCACGCCGCCTGCGCGTGCGCCAAGATGCGCGCGCGTGGAGACACGCCATTCGCCCGCGCCCACTCCGCGCCCGCGACTATCAGCGTTGCCGCGCCGTCGGTGACGCCCGGCGCATTGCCCGCCGTCACCGACCCGTCCGGGGAGAAGGCCGGACGCAGGCGCGCCAGGGCTTCCGCGCTCGTGTCCCGGCGCGGCGACTCGTCCTCCGCCACCGTGACGGATGCCTTCCGCCCGGCAACCTCGACCGACACGAGCTGGTGGGCCATCCAGCCGGAGTCGATCGCTTCCAGGGCCAGGGTGTGCGAGCGCAACGCCCAGGCATCCTGCTCCTCCCGCGAGACATGCTCCTCCGCCGCAACGCGATCGCCATGTGCCCCCATCGCGCAGGATTCCAGCGCGCACCAGAGGCCATCAGCCATCATCGCGTCCTCCAGGACGCCGTCCCCCATGCGATACCCGCCGCGCGCCCCGCGCAGGAGGTACGGCGCCTGCGACATGCTCTCCATGCCACCCGCCACGATCACCTGCTGATCGCCCAGGCGGATCGCCATGTCCGCCAGCGCGACGGCCCGGATGCCGGAACCACAGACGTGGTTGATTGTCTCGGAGGTTACCTTCCGGTCAAGTCCGACCGCCGCGCTCACCTGCCGCGCCGGATTCTGGCCCGCCCCGGCCAGGATCGCCTGCCCCAGCACCACGTGCCCGATCGCCGCCGGGTCGATCCCGGTCCGCGCGATGGTCTCCCGCAGCACGACCGCGCCGAGCTGCGCGGCGGAGAGGCTCGCCAGCCCGCCATTCAGCTTGCCGAACGGCGTCCGCACCCCGCCGAGGATCACCGTTCCCGATTCCATGACTCACGCCTTTCGGAGGAAAGAGGGGAGAGCAAAGAGGAAAGAGGTGCAAGGCAATCTCGTCACATGCGAGAGAGCGCATTCACCGTCTTTCTTTTCTCTTTCCTCCAGCCTCTTCTCTCACTCCTCGGTCCTCACTCCTCGAAACCGGGGGCGGGAAGCTGCGGGCGGCTCAGCGGCTTGTCCTGCCGGTACCCGAGCGCGTACTCCGCCTGCAGGATCGTATGGATCTCCCGCGTGCCCTCGTAGATCACCGAACCCCGCGCATTCCGCAGGAAGCGCTCGACCGGGTATTCGTTCGAGAACCCGTAGGAGCCGTGGATCTGCACCGCATCGTCCGCCGACTGCAACGCGACATCGCAGGCATGCCACTTCGCGAGGGAGGTCTCCTTCGTGTTGCGGATGCCCCGGTTCTTCAGTTCGGCCGCCTTCATCACCAGCAGTTCGGAGGTCTCGTGCCCGAGCACCATCTTCGCGATCATCTGCTGCACCAGCTGGTGCTTGCCGATCGGCTGCCCGAAGGTCTCTCGCTGGTTCGCATAGGCCACGCTCGCATCGAGGCAGGCCCGCGTCAGGCCGACCGCCCCCGCCGCGACCGTGAACCGCCCCTGGTCGATGCAGCTCATCGCGATCTTGAAGCCCTCGCCTTCCTCACCGATCCGGTTCTCGACCGGCACGCGGACGTTGTCGAAGGCGATCTCTCCGGTATTCCCAGCCCGCACACCGAGCTTGCCCTTGATCGTGCCGGTAGTCAGGCCGGGCATCCCGCGCTCCACCACGAACGCGGTGAGGCCCTTGTGCTTCAGCGAGCGGTCGACCGAGGCGAAGACGAGGAAGTGATCGGCGACATCGGCGAGCGAGATCCACATCTTGTTGCCGTTCAGGAGGTAGGAATCGCCGTCCTTCGTGGCTGTCGTCGCGATCGACCCGGCATCGGAGCCCGCGCCCGGCTCCGTCAGCCCGAACGTAGCGATCTTCTCGCCGGTCGCCTGCGGCACCAGCCAGCGCTGCTTCTGCTCCTCGGTTCCCCATTGAAGCAACGCAAGGCTGTTCAGCCCGACATGGACGCTCAGCACCACCCGCAGCGAGGTGTCGACGTATTCCAGTTCGTCGCAGGCGAGCGCCAGGCTGACGTAGTCGAGGCCGAGGCCGCCGTACTCCTCCGGAATCGGCAGGCCGAGGAACCCCGCCTCGCCCATCTTCTCGATCACCTCACGGTGATATTCGCCCTTGGCATCCCATTGCTGGATATAGGGCGCCACCTCGCGCTGGGCGAACTCGCGCACCATGTCGCGTACCTGAATCTGCTCGTCGGTCAGGTCGAAGTTCATGCGGACTCCACGCTATATACCCGTGCCAGGCATGCCCCGGCACCGTTGCCCTGCATGCGAAAACTGGCTCGCTGGCTCGATGCCGGAAGTATACAGGCGACGCCCGGCGGACCTCCCGCGCGGTTGGAATGACGGCCACGACACTCCGGACCGCAAGTGTCCAGCGCCTATCGGTGCGGTCGTGGCCCCCGGGTCAGGTCGCCGGAGACGATCGTCTCCCGCCGGCCAGCGACCTCCAGCACCAGCGCCCCCGTCCGCTCGACCCCCAGGAGGACCCCGCTTACCGTCCGGTCGCCGTCCTGCACGTCCACCGGCTCGCTGCGATAGGCCAGCACCAGATCCAGCGCCGTCAGCGGTCCATCGAGGTCATCCGCGATCAGTGCCTGCACACCCCGGTCGAGGCTGCCCAGCAGGACCTCCCGCACCGCATCGAGATCGAGTTTCCGGCCAAGGACGCCCGAGAGCGAGATCCCGCTTTCGGGCAACACCTCCATTGGCACATTCACGTTCAGCCCGATCCCGAGGACGACGACGACCGCCACCTCGGGCGATTCGCCGGACACCAGCCGATGCGTCCGCGCCAGGATGCCGCAGACCTTCCTCCCCTGGATCAGCACATCGTTCGGCCACTTGATGCGAATGTCGCCATCAGGTACACCGAACGCCAGCGCGGTCTCGCGCACCGCCAGCGCGGCCAGCATCGAGAGTGGCGAGAGCGCGTGCATGGGGAGCCCGGGCCTGAGGATCACCGACATGAGGAGCGCGGTACCGGGAGGCGTCTCCCACCGCCGGTCGGACCGGCCGCGCCCGGCCGTCTGCACGCCCGCGACGACCGTGGTGCCGTGGCGTGCGCCCATCCGGGCAAGGGCGAGGGCATCGTCCATCGTGGTCCCGGTCTCATCGAGCCGAACCAGCGGCCAGCCGAAGGGGAGCGTCATCGGCACGCCACCGGGAGAGACTGGGATCGGATCGAGACGCGATCAGGTCGCTCGAAGGTACGGTTCGGCAGGAGAGAATCACGGGTGCAGGGACCGACCGCGTGCCGGTCCGGACGCGCCATTCGGGATTCCAGGAGAGGCGGGACGCAAGAGGTCACCGGATTGTCGGCGACCCGATCCCCTGCGATCGCCAACGGATCGATACGCGGTCGGTTCTTCCAGACCGGATTCCCGCGCGCGGAGGGGAAACGCTCGGAACGCGCATCTAGCGCCTTACGCATCGTCCGGCGTCTCGTCGGTGGCGCCGGATTCCTCCGGCGAGCGATCCTCACCCCGCCCGAAGCGGCGTCCCGAATGCGACTCCTCGGAGACCGGCTTCGGCAACCGGGTGATCCGGAGCCGGCGCACGCGATGCCGTTCGACGGCGAGGATCTCCACCGTAACCCCCTCCGCCTCGAAGACATCGCCCTGGATCGGCAGCCGGCCAAGGTGCTTGTGGACGAACCCGCCGAGGGTCGCGAAGTTCTCGTCCTCCTCGAACGTCACGCCGAGCGCGTCTTCCACGTCCTCGATCGGCAACCGGCCGTCGGCCAGCAGGACATCCGGCTGCGGTTGCTCGAACAACGGCTCCTCGGTGTCGTACTCGTCCTGGATCTCGCCGACGATCTCCTCCAGGATGTCCTCGATCGTCACCAGGCCGGCCGTCCCGCCGTATTCGTCCGCAACGATGGCGATGTGGATCTTCGCCCGTTTCAGTTCGGCGAAGAGGGTATCCAGCTTCTTCGATTCGGGCACCACGAAGGCGGGCCGGATCAGGTCCAGCAGCGGGATGCTGCGGGTGCTGCCGATCACCAGCGGCAACAGGTCCTTCACGTAGAGTACGCCGAGGATGCGGTCGATCGACCCCTGGTAGACGGGAACCCGCGAATGCCCGGCCTTCGTGATGACCTCGATCAGGTCGCGGGGCGCCACCATGCGGTCCACGGCCACGATGTCGAGACGCGGCACCATGATGTCGCGGACCGTCATCTCCTCCAGGCTGAGGATGCCGTCGATCATCTCCCGTTCGTCCGCGCCGATCACCTCGTCATCGGCCTCGTAGGAGCGCGGTTGCAGCTCCTCCTCCAGCGCCTCGACCTCGTCCTCGTCCAGCCGCCCCGGCAGGATGCGCACGAACAGCAGCGCGACGCGATCCACCAGCCACGTCACCGGGCGCAGGATGGTCGTCAGCACCTGGGCGATCCGGATCAGGGCGCTGAGGAAGCGTTCGAGGTCCTTCGCGGCGAGGGCGCGCGGCAACGCCTGCCCGAAGACGAGGTAGAGCAATACGACGACCAGCGAGGCGATCCAGCTGTAGTCGCTCCCCTGCCAGTGCTCGTTCAGCAGCGATTCCATCTGCACGCTGGCGACGATCGCCGCCACCACCTGCACCAGCAG
>JBQCJS010000707.1:0-7170 GCA_051952485.1 Thermomicrobiales bacterium
CGAGAACATGACGATCTTCTCGGCCAGCTCCACCGTGAAGATGCGGTTCGGACGCGCCACGGTCGTCTCCTTGTCCGGGATCACCACAATGTCGCGGCCCGGCGCGTTCGCGTCGAAGGTCAGCGGCCAGTCCGGCCGGCCGAGGACGTGCGTGATGAACCAGTACAGCGCGAAGGCCAGCGCCACGATCACGACCAGGATCAGCGCCTGCAACGGTCGATGGTCCGGCCCCAGGATGTGATCGCGGATGAAGTCCGTGGCGTCGAGCTGGGCGATATGGATCCACCACTCCTGGGGCAGCTTGATCACAATCCAGATGAAGGCGCAGGCCGCCGCCCAGAAGGTGAATCCCCACCGCCGCGGGTTCCAGCGCAGCCGCACGAACTCGTAGAAGATGAAGAAGTACTCGAACGTGTTGGGAAAGACGAAGAGCATCCAGCGGGCGTGCAGGAGCTCGAAGAGGACCACGCCCACCAGCCGGTAGTAGAAGACGAAGCGTCCCACCGCGAACGCCGCCGCACTCGACCAGTTGCGCATGGTCGAGAGGAAGGCGATCGTCTGGTAGTAGATGTCCAGCGCCTTGTCGTACCCCTGGTAGAAGTCCAGGTTCATGTGCGTGTAGGACTCGAGAATGCCCTTGTCGAAGCCATCCACCACCAGGCAGACGAGAATGGCGGGCAACGGGAAGCGCGGAATGAAGAGCGGCACGATCACGCGCAGCGCGACGACCAGCAGGAAGACCGCGATATCCTGGTTATCGGTGAACACGCCGCATCCCCCACCCCTGTCTCGCGCAGGTGCCGCCGGCCCCCGCCGAGCAACGCCCACACGACCCCATCATTCCGAATGCCGTCATCGTAGCAGGAGTCTGCCATCCGCCGACGGGGAGATCACCCCGCCCACGTCCTGCTATCGGGGACCGTCACCCAGGTCCCGTCGCTGGCGGCGGAGTCGAGCGCCAGGATGCAGGGCAGGGTCATGTCCAGCGCCCGGTGGATGCCGATCGGCATCGGCGCGCCGGCGCGGATGGCGCCCACGAAGGCCGACAGCATCCAGAACTCGGTCGTCCCATGGCCACCGGTCGTGGCGGGGGCGTTCACGCGATCCGGGATCACCGTCGCGAAGCATTCCCGAAGGGGGTGCCAGGGCGGGGAATCGTGGACACCGGACGGCTCGTGGCGATCGCGCAGCCAGATCCGGTCGGTGTCGCCCGCGAAGCGCGCCGATTCCCATGCGCCCGCCGTCCCTTGCAGCCCGTAGGCGGTCGTGCAGGGATGGGGACGCGGCGAGGAGACATCCACCCGCGTGCGGATCACGACACCGCCCGCCGTCTGCATCTCCAGCAGGTGCATGGCGGGAATCGGCAGGGCCGGATCGACCAGGCCGCCTGGCAACGCGGTCGCGCGGACCCGGGTCACGCGGTCGTCGAGGATGTGCAGAAGCGGGCCGATCGCGTGGGTTCCGTAGACGCCGAGGTCGCCCCGGCCCCGCCAGGTGAGGGTGCCATCCGGGGCGAAGAAGAGCCCGGCGCAATCGTGGATGTAGTCGCCCTCGGCAGCGAGGACACGCCCGAATGCGCCGCGCGCCACCAGTCGCCGGACGGTCTCCACCGTATCGAGGAAGACGCAGTTCTCGGCGAGCATGAACCGATCCGGATGCCGCCGCGCCGCCGCCGCGAGGTCGCGCGCCTCGTCCAGCGTGCGGCAGGGCATCACCTCGCAGAGGACGGTCTTGCCCGCATCCAGCGCCGCGATCGCCTGCCGGGCGTGGAACGGCATCGGGGAGGCGACGACCACCACATCGATCCCCGCCGCGAGGAAGGCATCCCAATCGGGGTCGTACGCCGCGCCGATCTCCGCGGCGGCCCGGGGCAGTCTCGCGGTATCCACATCGTGCAGGAGCGTCACGCGGGCGCCAGGGATGTGGCGGAACGCCTCCGCCAGCGACACGCCGCGCCGCAGCCCGATCACCCCGACCCGCAGGTCTTCCATCGGCGTCCCCTCTCCGCTCATGCCCTGTCGAAAGGCGGAGTGTATCGTGCGCAGCACTCCCCGAACAGACGATCGTCCGCACAGGGGATGAGGCGTGTATCCTGTTCGCGACGATCCTGCCTCCGCCTCGCCACCTACCCCCGGAGTCTTTCATGCGGCTGGTCAATCTCGGGCTCGGCAACATCGATTCGACCGTCGGCGCGTTCGCCGCCAATACCGACCGCTGCCTCGAACAGGCGCGCGCGATGGCGGAATCCGGCGTCACCGTCGCCCTCTTCCCGGAACAGGTGATCGGCGGTTATCCCGCCGAGGACCTCATCCAGTGGCTGGGGTTCGTCGAACACCAATGGACCCAGCTCCAGCGCTACGCGGTCGAGACCGCGTCGCTCCCGCTCGTCTCCGTGATCGGGGTCGCCATCGCCCACCACGGCCTGCGCTACAACTGCGCGGCGGTCGTCGCGGGCGGCGAGATCCTCGGCCTCGTGCCGAAGGAGAAGCTGCCCACCTACGGCATCTACTACGACGGCCGCACGATGGCGCGTGGCACGGCAGGCATGCGCGAGCTGCACAACGGCGTGCCCTTCGGCGATCTCATCTTCCGCTTCGATTTCGGCCTGCTGGCGGTGGAGGTCTGCGAGGACCTCTGGAGCCCGGACGGCCCGATGAAGCGTCGCACCTACGCCGGGGCGGAACTGGTGGTGAACCTCTCCGCCTCCGTCTTCCGCGTCGGCATCGAGCAGACGCGGCGGGACCTGATCGCCACCCGCGCCGCCGATCACCAGGTCACCATCGCCTACGTCAACGCGATCGGCGCCAACGACGGCCTGATCTTCGATGGCGGCGGCTATGTCAACCAGAACGGCCGCTTCTACCACGTCGCCCCGCGCTTCCAGCAGGGCTGGACCTCCGCCGTGGTCGACCTCGACCGCACGTTGCGCCTGCGCACCGAGGCGACGACCTGGCGCACCGACCAGGAGGACTACACCCTCACCGCAGGGCACCCCCCCACCGAGGTCATCACCGTTCCGGCCGGGACGATCTCCACGGCGGAGGGGCGCTCCCGCCTCCGCTACCCCATCCCGCCCAGCGGCAGCTTCTTCCTGCCCGCCGAGCAGACCGTGCCGCCGCCCTCCCCGCGTGAGGTCGTCTACGAGGAGATCCTCGATGCGCTGGCGCTGGGGATTGGCGACTACTACGAGAAACTGGGGGCGTTCAAGCTGATCGGCGTCTCCCTCTCCGGCGGCCGCGATTCGCTGCTCACCCTGCTCATCGCCCACCGGTATGCGAACCGGGTGACGAACGGCAATCCCGGCCAGCTCCTGCGAGCGTTCTACCAGCCGTCGCGCTTCTCCTCCGATGAGACGCGGATCGGGGCGCAGACGATCTGCGAGGACCTCGGCATTCCCTTCGAGATCATCTCGATCGACGAGGCGTTCAGCCGCGAGCTGGACGCCGTGGAACACTTCCTCGGCGACGACGGGGACGTGACGGAGCTGACGCGCCAGAACATCCAGGCCCGGTTGCGCGCGCAGCGGATGTGGAACTGGTCGAACTCCAGCGGCGGCCTCTTCCTGCAGACGGGCAACATGAGCGAGAAGGCAGTCGGCTACACCACCATCGGCGGCGACCTGACGGGCGCGCTGGCGGTGCTGGCGAACGTGCCGAAGACGGTGGTGATGGCCCTGCTCGGGTATATCCAGGAGAAGGAGGGCTATCCGGGGATCGCGGCGGTGCTGAAGAAGCCGGCCGGCCCGGAACTGGCCCACAACCAGGCGGGCGAGGACGAGCTGATGCCCTTCTTCATCCTCGATGCCTGCTTCTACCTCTTCGCGGGGGAGAAGATGCTGCCGGAGGATGTGCTCGCCGTGCTGGAGACGATGTACCCGGACCTCGCACCGGAGGTGCTGGCGGGGTACGTGGAGAAGTTCACACGGCTCTTCCTGCAGTCGATCTACAAGTGGGTGCAATCGCCGCTGGCGCTGCACATCGGCAACCTCGACCTGGAGCGGGAGCGGGCGTTGCAGCTGCCGGTGGTCACCAGCCGCGCCTGGACTATGGGGTAACGTGTATCGGGCGATCGTCCCGGTTGCGGGGAATCTGGTGGCGGTGCTGTCGCCTCCTGATTCCCCCGATCGGTGCAGGCCATCCAGCACCACCACGACCAGGCGGTCCGTCAGGTTGGGCGAGAGCGGTTTCCACGCGATCGGCTCCAGCCGGGGCGAGACCGTGCGCACCACCAGCTCCGCAATGTCGTACATCGTGACATCCATCCGCAGCTCGCCCGCGGCCTGGGCCCGGTCGACATGCACCGCGAAGACCTCGTAGAACCGTTCGATCTCCGCCCGAACCGCCCCGGTCGCGCCCAGCGCGTAGACGATAGGCGCCGAGATGCTGGTCTCCATTGCACTGCGCGCCAGGATGTGGACGAAGGCGCAGAACCCGTCCCAGGGCGACAGGGCCGGATCGATCGCGCCGTACTCCGCGAGATCATCCGCCAGGTCGGCCAGGACGATGGCCTCGATCAGGTCGTCCTTGTTTGCAAAATTGCGGTAAACGGTGCCCACGCCGATCCCGGCGCGGTCCGCCAGCTCCTCGATCTGGAATGCCGCCCCCTGCTCGCGAAAGACCGTCCGCGCCGCGTCGAGCAAGCGGGCGCGGTTCCGGCGCGCATCGGCCCGGGCACTGGGCGCCTTCTCGCCCGGCGTCCCCTCCGCAGCCAGGTCCCCGTGGGGGCCCGTCACCTCGTCGTGGCGTACATCACTCATGGACGTGGCATTCCCCGTACTGTGCGTGCCAGGGCAGTGACGACGATCGTTCCGCATTCCGCGCTTTGGGTGACTGGATACACACCGGTTCCCCTCCGATGAGGCTACCACGGGCCGCCTCCGTTGACAGGGATACATGCCGGTCGTACTGTACGAAACGGAACCGGAATTCGTATTCCGCATAGGATGATCCGGGGAGGATCAAGAGCCGGACCGCGGCAAGCGGGCGGCACGTCATTGGGGGGTTCTCATGGACGAGAGCAAGGAATCACGGTCGGCGACGACGTTGTCGCGGAGAAGCCTGGTCGCTGTGGGGGCTGGCGCCGCAGCGTCGATCGCGGCAGGAAGCGCACTGCTTGGAGGAGTGTCAGGCGCCTTCGCCCAGGACGCGACGCCGGGCGCGTCGGCAGATGCGTCGCCCGCGGCATCGCCGGAAGCGGCCCTGCCCACTGTCCCGCCCGAGGTCGAGCAGTTCGCCCACGAATGGCCGGTCGCCCAGGCTGATCTCGCCAATACCCGGAATGCCGTCGGCTCCACGATCGACGCCAGCAACGTCAGCACGCTCGGGGTGGCCTGGGAAGTTACCAGCGATGCCACCGGTGGGTTCGGCTCCATCACCTCCCAACCGATCATCCAGGATGGCGTCGCCTACCTGATCGACAACTCGGCCAGCATGTGGGCCGTGGCCATGGCCGACGGCGCCGTGAAGTGGCGCAAGGAATACAACGTCGCCACCTGGGGCCCGAATGGCATGGCGCTCGGCTACGGCATTCTCATCGGCGTCCTCGGTGATGCCGCCACCGTGGTGGCGCTGGACCCTGCCACGGGTGACGAGAAGTGGAGCTTCCAGCTCGCCAATCACAACGCGCTCGGTATCACCATGTCTCCCATGATCTGGGATGGCCTGGTGATCGTCTCCACCGAACCGGGCGGAAACTCGAAGGGCATCTATGAGGGCGGTGCGAATGGTGTCGTCTATGCGCTCGACATCCTGACCGGCATCACCATCTGGACGTGGGATACCGTCGTCGATGATCTCTGGGGCAACTTCCGCGTCAATTCTGGCGGCGGCCTCTGGTATCCGCCCGCCGTCGATACCGAGACCGGCATCCTCTACATGGGCATCGGCAACGCGGGCCCCTTCCCCGGAACCGAGGAGTTCCCGGCTGGCAGCAGCCGCCCGGGCGAGAACGACTACGCCAACAACCTTGTCGCACTCGACCCGAATGCAGGCAAGGTTCTCTGGAATATCAACGTCAAGCCGCGTGACCTCTTCGACCTCGACAATCAGGAAAGCCCCATCCTCGGCACGGTCCAGTACGACGGTGTCGACACGCCGATGGTCTACTCCTCCGGCAAGCACGGTTTCGTCATCGGCGTCGTTCGTGAAACGGGGACCGAGATGTGGCGCCGCTCGGTCGGCACCCACAAGAACGACGGCCTCGGCCACCTGGGCGCTGAAGCGGTCGAGGTCTATCCGGGCGTGCTCGGCGGCGTCAATGCACCCATGGCCTGGAAGGACGGCGTTCTCTACGTTGCCGCCTGGAACTTCCCGACTCTCTACTCGGCCACCGCGCTCGATACGGCGGGGCTCGACTACTCGAAGGCCACGACCGATCTCTATGCGCTTGACGGGGCGACCGGCGAGACCATCTGGACGGTGAACCTCCCATATGGCGTGACGGGTGCTGGTCCGACCATCTCGAACGACCTGCTCTTCCTCGGATCGCTCGATGGGATCGCCCGCGCGTTCTCGCTTTCCGATGGCACCCAGGTGTGGACGAGCCAGACGAGCGCAGGCATCAACGCGCCGTTCGCCATTGCGGGTGACACGTTGATCGTCCCCGCAGGCAGCTTCATCGCTCCATCGGGCGATTCCCCGGATCCGCTGCCTGGCACCCGGCCAACCTTCATCGCATATCGCCTGGGCGCGACCGGCACCCCGACGATGGGCGAGGCCGCCACAGCCGACAGCACCCCGGCTGCGGAGAACACCGCGACATCCATCACCGTCGAGGCGTTCGATCTCGGATTCCGTCCGAACGAGGTGACGATCGCCGCGAACACCGATGTCTCCATCACCTTGAAGAACACCGGTGTGCTTCAGCACGACTTCGTGATCGACGATCCGAAGGTCGATTCCGGCATGGTCGATGGAGGCACCGAGACCACTTTCACCGTCAACCTGCCGACCGGCGAGTATCGCTTCTACTGCTCGGTCGAAGGGCATGCCGCATCCGGCATGGTCGGCAAGCTGATCGCCCAGTAGTTCGAGCGCAACGCAGGACGTCGCATTCGAGCGAATGCGTCAGGATGAACGGTGGGGAGAGCAGAATTACGAGGATTTCGTGTGGGGCGCAATCCTTGGCGAGGAGGTGGGCGAGGTCAGCCGGGCGATGCTGGAAGATCGGTTC
>JBQCJS010000708.1:0-3166 GCA_051952485.1 Thermomicrobiales bacterium
GTGCCCGCCGGATGTTCGAGACGGAGTATCCCGGCGCGATCATGCTGGCGGAGGCCAACCAGTGGCCGGCCGATGTCGTGGAGTACTTCGGCACCGAGGAGGAGCCGGAGTTCCACATGGCCTTCCACTTCCCGCTCATGCCGCGCATGTTCATGGCGATGCGGCGGGAGTTGCGTACCCCGATTGTCGAGATCATGGAGTCCACGCCGCAGATCGCGGACAGCAACCAGTGGGCGATCTTCCTGCGCAACCATGACGAGCTGACCCTCGAAATGGTGACGGATGCCGAGCGCGACTACATGTATTACGAGTACGCGAAGGACCCGCGCATGCGGATCAACGTCGGCATCCGCCGCCGGCTCGCGCCGCTGCTCGAGAACGGTCGCCGCCAGATCGAGATGATGAACTCGCTGTTGCTCTCGATGCCGGGAACCCCGGTCATCTACTACGGCGACGAGATCGGCATGGGTGACAACATCTACCTCGGTGATCGCAACGGCGTACGCACGCCCATGCAGTGGAGCGGGGATCGCAACGCCGGCTTCAGCCGGGCCGACGTCGCCAAGCTCTACTTCCCGGTCATCATGGACCCGGTGTATGGCTACCAGGCGGTGAACGTCGAGGCCCAGAACCGCGTCCCGACCTCGCTGCTCAACTGGATGAAGCGGCTCCTCGCGATCCGCAAACGGTACCGGGCATTCGGACGGGGCACCATCACCTTCCTCCACCCGGAGAACCTGAAGGTGCTGGTCTATCTCCGGCAATACGAGAACGAGACCATCCTCTGCGTGGTGAATCTCAGCCGGTACGTCCAGTACGCCGAGATCGACCTGCGGGACTACGCGGGATACCGACCCGTGGAACTGATCGGCGAGATCCCCTTCCCGTCGATCGGTGAACTGCCGTACTTCATCACCCTCGGCCCGCACGGCTTCTACTGGTTCCGGCTGGAGTCCCCGGTCGAGGAGTAGCAGGCAAGCCTGCCCGCATCAGGGCATGGGAGGACAGTCGTGCCGGATGAAGCTTTCGTGGAACGGGCAATCGAGCAGGCGGCCGGCTGGATTGCCGCGCAACGGTGGTTCGGGGACAAGGGCCGCCCGTTGAGCGGCCTCCAGGTCGAGCGATTCGCACCCCTCGCCGGTGACGACGGCATGTCCGCATTCGCCATCGTCCGTTGCACGTTCGAGGCTGGCGACGACGTCCGGTACTTCGTTCCGGTCTCCTGGCACGATGGCGGCGAACCCGTCGTGCGCGACGCCCTCGCCGATCCGCTCTTCCTGGGCTGGCTCTATACCGGGTTCCGGGAAGAACGGGTGCTTGAGTCGGGGGGCCACTGGACGTGGTCGCGGACGCCCGGCGCCCGTGGCCTGCTCGATGGTATAGACATCCACCGGTCGCGACTGATGGACGTGGAGCAGAGCAACTCCTCGGCGCTCTTCGACAATCGCGTGATGCTGAAGGTCTTTCGGCGGCTCCAACCGGGGATCAACCCCGACCTGGAAGTGACGCGTTACCTCACGGCGGAAGCCGGGTTCTCCCATGTTCCGGCGCTCTACGGCATGATGGAAGCGGAGCTGACGGGGGAGTCCTTCGTGCTCGGGGTGCTGCAGGAGTTCGTGCCGAATCGGGGCGATTGCTGGGGCTGGTTCGGTAAGACCGTCCGCGCCCTTACCACGCGGTCCCTCTATGCCGCAGTCGACGCGGTGGGTCTCCTCGGGCAGCGCACGGCCGAGATGCACGTCGCACTCGCGCGTCCCACCTCGGACGCCGCCTTCGCGCCGGAGCCGGTCGACCAGGATTACGCGGACGAGACGCTCCGGCGAGTCCGGACTGAGCTGGATGAGACCGGTGAGTTGCTGGTGTCCACTGGTCAGGATGAACGGGATGTCCTGGATGGGCTGAGGGAGCGGCTCGGCTCGTCCGATGCACTGGTCGGCACCGTGAGAACGCGCATCCACGGCGACTACCACCTCGGGCAGGTGCTCCGAACGCTGGAAGACGACTACGCCATCATCGATTTCGAGGGCGAACCGTCCCGCTCGATCGTGCAGCGCCGCGAGAAGTACCCGCCGCTCCGCGATGTTGCCGGAATGCTGCGGTCGCTCGGGTACGCGGCCGGCTCGTTGCGCAAGGAAGAACCCGATGCTTCCCTCGCCGCCCTGGTGGACACGTGGGAGTCCCGGGCGCGGCAGGTCTATCTCGACCGATATCGCGAGGTAGCCGAGGCGTCGGGCCTGGCGCTGGTCCCGGCCGACGATGCCACCTTCGATACGGCGCTCCACATCCTCGAGATCGAGAAGTCGCTCTATGAGGCGCGCTACGAGATCAACAACCGGCCCGATTGGCTCGATATCCCCATGTCCGCGTTGCGTCACCTTGCCACCGGCGACCGGATGTGACAGGCTCATCCGGTACGAACGGATCGATATTCGCCGGTGAAGTTGGCAGTCCATGATCCAGAGCATCGTCCTCGACGGACTGATCGTCCTCATCATCCTCATGATCGCCGCCATTGGCTACAGCCGGGGCGGGATGCGCGAACTCTGCACCGCCGCAGGACTCCTGTTCGGCAGCCGGCTGGCCGAGGCGTGGGCGCCACGCTGGGGCACGACCCTCGGGGAACGATTCGACATCTCCGATGGTGCCGCGACCTTCATCGTCTACGTTGCGATCCTGGCGATCTCGACACTGGTGTGTGGGTACGGCGCGGCGCTCGCGTTCTTCTCCCGTCCCGGTCCCGGCGGGCGCCTCTATGGCGCGGCCCTCGGGCTCGTCAACGGGATCGTGCTTACCAGCTTCGTGTTGGACGCGGTTCGCCGCTACCTACTGGACGGCGACCTGCCTGCGGTGGTGGCAGACAGCCACGTGGCACGGGCGATGGTCGATGGATTCGGCTGGATCTTGCTGGGGATCGCCGCCTTCATTGTGGTGGCTACCGCGTTCGGCTTCCTGATCCGGGAGAACGAACCCGAGGACTCGCTGGCGCCCTATGTGCCTGCCCGCGGCACGCCGACCGCCGCGCCGCGTACCCCGCCCGAGCGTGGGTCCGCCTCCGAGCGGGCTCCCGTCAGCCCGGTGCCGGACAAGCTCGGACCCGCCCGGTCCGAGCCTCAGGTCGCGCAGGAGACCGCAACGTTGCGGGTCCGTGAGGTGCGTCATTGGGAGG